>DINK01000041.1 GCA_002426825.1 Holosporaceae bacterium UBA5542 | reverse complement strand
TTATGCCACACACATGAAAAGCACAAAAAATAGAGATATTGATTTTGGCGCTCTACTGCAAAAAGATGCCACCATCACCGTTCGGTATGGTGACAAAAAGCGCTATATAAATGGCATCATTACCCAGTTTGCCCAAGGTCCCACTGTAGGCGTAACCGACCCCAAAACCTATACACAACACGAACGCACTTATTACTACGCTACCATCCGGNNCAAGCTGTCCGCGAATACTGCGTTCAATATAATGAAACCGATTTCAACTTTGTGTCGCGACTTATGGAAGCAGAGGGCATTTTTTATTACTTCGACCATGATGCAAGCGGACACACGATGGTTCTTTGCGACAATTCAAAGCCCTATGAAAAAAACAGCGATTATGGAACGGTTGCCTGCATCCAAAATATTGCAGCATCCAGCCCCTACAATCCTTGCCTATATGATCTACGGGTATCTCAAGAACTCACATCGTCAACATACACCACCCAAGATTACGATTTTGAAAAACCAACCTCTCCACTCAAAGCCACGTCAGAAGGCGAAGGCTCAAAACAAGAAGTTTACCACTATCCAGGCAACTATACAGTTCAAGGGGATGGGTCAAAAATTTCAGACAACCGCCTTACTTCGCTAGAGTTTCCCTTTGCCTACTGCAGTGCCACCACCAATGTTGCCCCTCTCAATATTGGCAAAACATTTCAGCTCACCAACTGCCCCCGGAAAACCGAAAATCAAAAAGATTTTGTTTTATATAAAATCACCCATCAGGCAAAGCTTGCGAATAATGAAGACAATGCGGTATTCACCCAATACAAAAGCAAGATAGTTTTTTTTCATAAAGATCAAACCTATCTTACCCCCATCAAAACACCCAAACCTAAAATTCACAGCACCCAAACAGCCATTGTGACAGGGAAAGACGGGGAAGAGATATGGACAGATAAATATGGGCGCGTCCTTGTTAAGTTTCACTGGGATCTCAGCGATACAAAGAACGACGAAACATCATGCTGGATTCGCGTCAGCCAAGGGTGGACAGGCAGTGGCTGGGGCATGCTGTTCACGCCCCGTATTGGGCAAGAGGTTGTAGTCACCTTCTTAAATGGCAATCCCGATTATCCCCTTATTACTGGCTGTGTATATAATGGGGACAACCTCCCCCCCTATTTGCCTGACGAGCCCACAAAAAGCACCATCTTCACCAATTCATCTAAAGGCGGAGAGGGCTTTAACGAATTGCGCTTTGAAGATTTAAAAGACAGCGAGCAAGTTTTTATGCACGCTCAAAAAGACCTTGATGTTGAAGTATTCAACGGCAACCGTACCTGTACTATCTTTANNGGACGGCGGCGAAGGGGGAGACGACACGCTTACCTTGAAAAAAGGCAACCGCACCATGACCTTAAACGAGGGCAACGAAACCATCCAACTTGATAAAGGAGATCGCAGCGTTACGCTTACAGAAGGAAACGAAACCATCGAGCTTTCAAAAGGAAATCAAAGCATTACTTTAGGTGGGGGTAACCAAACCATCGACATTACAGGAAATGTTTCACAAAAAGTTAGTGGCAACTATGATCTAGAGGTGCAAGGGAATTTTACCCTTAAAGTCACTGGCAATATCATGATTCAAAGCACAGGCAATACAGACATTCAAGCCACAGGGAATCTAACGATGCAAGGGGCGCAAGTTATGGAACAAGGACAAGCCATGGTTACCATAAAAAGCCCTATGGTGAATGTTGAAGCTGACGCCGCCCTCACTCTTAAAGGCGCTACCGTTACAGGTCAAGCATCTGCGTCCCTTACCATGGTCGGCACAGCATCTGCTATTTTACAAAGCAATGCATCTGCAGCTGTTTCTGCCCCAGCCGTTTTACTTGGAGGATAAATCGATGACCAATCCCTTTTCCGCTGAATTTCTAGAAACGCTTGCTCAAAACGAAGCAAAAGGAAAAGCGCCCGCTAAAGAAAATACCACAGCNNCTTACCCACAAAATGTCTTATGTGAATGGCGTGCTCCACGGTGATGTTTTAGTCTACAGCCCCATCGATCAAACAGTTGCTCAACGCATCCCTTTTGTTGAAGGCAAAAAAAAGGGCATTGGAACTTTTTATTATCAAGGCGCTAAAACATCTGAAATTTCTTTTGATAACGACATGATGGAAGGCGACGCCATCTTTTATGGGCCTAACGAAATTATCCAGAGCCTTGCCACTTACAAAGCCAATCAACTTCACGGTCTTTTTTCAAATTACGACAACAAAAAAAACCTTATTCGAACAGTAATGTACCAAAACGGCATCATGGAAGGCCCCTCTAAAACCTTTTACCCAAGCGGCAAGCTTTTAGAGGAAGTTTCATACAAAGCCAACAAAATACAAGGCAGCCAAGTACAGTATTATGAAGATGGCTCTATAATGCGCAAAGTACTTTACAATGAAGATGGAAAACCTATCCATACACAAAGCTTCTCTCCTAAAGGGCAACAAACAGAAGATAAGGCAATTGAACCTACCGCACAAAAAACACTTCAAAATTCTTGAAGCTCTTTTTGTATTCCTGTAGGATTAGATTATTAACAGGGAATCGATCATGCACTTACCATTTATACTGCTTTTTTCATTATTCATCGCACCGCTATCAGAAGCGATCTCTATAAAAAATCCATTCAAACCAGGCTCTGTCCAGGTCAAAATTGGTGATAAGGAACTGGCGCTTACACGCAGCACAAGCTGTAAACCCTCTCGACGGAAATGGTCTGCTGTAGATGCTTGTGCATGCTGTCTTATCAAAAGAGGAATTCGCAAAAACCAATATGAATTTGGTGGTCAATCTTATGTGCAATACTGTCTTAAAAAGAAACATTGCCAACCTATTCACATTGTGACGCTAGCACGTGACATGGGGCGTGATGACATCGTTAGCCTTGACGATAACTTTCCTTACGAAGGATTTTTGTGGCACTTGGTGAATAACAGCNNATGCCAACAAAGACACAGAAAAAGTCTGGATGGCTGGGTGGCGTTAAAAATTTTCTTAAATGGAAACACAAAGGCAAACAGAATGCTCCAGAAGCTGTGCGTTCGGATGCACCTCCGGCAGATGAGGGGCAGCAGGGCCTATTTCAACTGCTCTATGCAGAAAGAGACGCTGGTGGATTTGGTCGCCTTATAAATCCTGTAATCATCAATCGTAAAGCGTATGCTTATGTGGTGATCTCTCCAAAAAGTGTACGCAACATTGCGCCAAGTGCCGTTTACTTTAGAGCACCAAACATTAAAAAAGCCACAAAAGGCCGCGCCGTTGAAAAAATCCTTAACAAGCTTCGCCAGAATGGTGCCATCGGCAACACAGGCATTCGCGCAAGNNTCCGCACAACCTTACAGAGCCATCATTAATGGGCAACAATTTGAAGTTACCCAAACCACACCTTGTCGTCGCCCTGGATCAAACTGGACACCAGCCGATGAATGTCAGTGCTGTATTGTTACAGAAGGATACAGTCCAAAGGGCCCCTTGGTCAGCGGTGCATTTGTTCAGCGATGCATCCAAAAAAGATTTTGTCACCACAACAGCCTAAACCAGCTTCTCTCTCCACTTCAGTTGCGCAATGATCCTAGAAATTATAAGGCACTTAGCCGCCATCTTACTGCACAAGCATTGGGCGCATCTCGCCCTGCTTCTGCATCTCCACCCACAGAGGCACAAAAACAAAATGCCAATGCAACACTTCGTAAATTTCTTCAGCGCCGACGCCAATTTAAGGCAGCAGCCGCCCCTAAGTCTCTTCACGAAATCGCCCAAAGCACAAGCCTTGTTGCTGATGAACTGTCTCCGGGAATCGTTGGTCGGTGGCTTGAAAAAACAAATTTAATCAATAAACGCATTTTAGCCACCCCTGGCTGTGTTCAAGTTGAAGAAACTAAAGGCGGCACTTTTACTGAAAAAATATTTTATGTATTTTATTATCCAAACAATTGCGATCGCCGCATGTCCAGAAAACTTCTTTTCGTGGTCAAAGGCCTTAAACCCAAATCCGCAGAAACAGAACTTAAAAACCTTCAACTTTTACAGCAAAGTCCCCAGTTGCGTACGCTCAGCAGCCTGCGTGACCCCAACTATCCTCAAATTACCTTTTCAGAAAACTTTTATCGTTATAAAAACAGTGCGGGTGAATCTCGGTATTTGCTGCTCATTCATGCAGCGCGCGGGCAATCTTTACAAGAAATCTTTAAAACAAACAATTCAACCCTTCAAATCAAAGCTTTTACAGCATTTGGGCGCACGCTCGGCAATTTCAACAAACGCTTTTTAGGTGGGAAGAACTGCTTACTTACCGGGGGGCAAAGTCTAAAAACATGTCGCACCATTAATCACGGCGACTTACACCCCAATAATGTTTTTTATGATGGCAAGTTTATCTATTTTATTGATACAGAAACGCTTGCTCGCTCGATACGCGACCTCACGCCACTTTTCATTGATATGCTGTATTTTTACGATCTACCTGTCTATTATTGGAATGCTGACCAAAAGAAATTCAAATATCTTTATTCTTACGCTCTCGGCGCCTATCTAAATGCTCTAACCCCCAGCAAAAGTATCCAGAAAAAAATAATATCTTTCTTAGAAAGTCAGACTCACTCTAAAGAAGTCGCCATAAAATTTATTAAAAAAATGGTACACCTTATTCGTCGCTCTTAAATTTTCTTTAGCTTCACATCTAAACAGTTTACAATGGGAGGCGACAGGGAATTTTACATGCGCTATATTTCTACTTTTCTTATTGTCTTATTTTTTTCTTTTATTTCTTTTGGAAAAGGTTATCAAAACCCTTTCAAGCCAGGGCCCGCTACTTTCCAAATTGATGGCAGTGTTCATACCCTCAAGCGCAGCACCAGCTGCCGTGTGTCGCAATTTCCAACAAAAGAAGCCCGCTGCACATGCTGCCTTCTAAAGCGGGGCATTCGAAAAAAATATTATCGCTTGGGTGGAAAAAAATATGTTCGACATTGCCTGCGCAAAAAACATTGTACCCCAACCATTATTGCCTCTATTGCGCATAAAAATGGCATCTCACCCCTTCCGCCCGTTAACAGCCCTGGCTTTCCTTACGACACACTCGTCAAAAAACTTGTACAAAATTCTCTTCAAGGGAACATTCCTCTAAAGCCTGCGAAAAAACATCAAGGATGGTTCGCCCGATTTAAACACTTTTTTGGAAAAAAAACCGCTTTCAACCCAGCGCATGTCCTTCCTGCCGCAAGAACTCGCCCTCTTACCCCACCTGAAAGTGTTCACGTTCCTACCCAACCAACAAGTCCTACACCGTCTGAAAGTACCTATGTTCCTATCACGCCCACAGGAAATATCCACAGCACCCGGGCAAAAGCTACGTTAAGAAAAATAATTCAAAGACGCCAGGCTTACAAAGAAGCCTCTACAGCAAATCTTGATGAAGTCGCTATTCAGACTTCTCTCGTTGCCGATACTTTATCCCCTGATGTCATTAAGCGTTGGCTTCCAACCACCAATCTAATCAATACGCAAAAACTTCAAACCCCCGGCTGCATTCAAGTTCAAAAATCAAGGGGCGGTTCTTTTACAGAAGATCTTTACCAGGTGTTCTATCATCAAAACTGTAATCCAAGTGCACCTAAAAAGCTTTTGTTCATTATCAAAGTTCTTAAGCCCAGTTCTGCCGCAACAGAGCTTGCGAACATACACCTACTCCAAAACAGCCCTGAACTGCGCACACTGGGCAAACTGCGCGACCCCAACTATCCTCAAATGACATTTTCTGAAAATTTTTATCGCTTTAAAACAACACGCGGTGAAAATCGCTATCTTCTTATGATTCATGCAGCCAAAGGGAAAAGCCTCTATGAAATTTTTAATACGGGCTCGCCCGAGCTACAAGAAGAAGCCTTCCGCGCATTTGGTCGCACCTTAGGCAATTTCAAGCGCCGTTTCTTAACGGGGGAAAACTGCCGCCTAACAGGAGGAACAGACATAATCGCTTGTCGCACCCTTAACCACGGCGACTTACATCCCCAAAATGTCTTTTATGATGGCAAGTTTATCTATTTTATTGATACAGAAACCCTTGCTGTTTCAATCCGCCAAAAAACAGGCCTTCTACTTGATATTATCTACTTCTACAATGTGCCTGTGTATTTCTGGAAGGTTAATAAAGACCAATTTAGCACGCTTTTTTCCATTGCAAAGACTGCTTATTTTCAAGCACTAACACCCAACGAAGGTGCTCGAACAGATTTAAACAATATGATTTTGCAGTGGACAGAAAATATGTATGCGTACCAAATATTTTTAAGAGATTTTANNTATTTTTCGCCCATCTTAAAAACAGGCATACCACATTGCATGCCCCACCAAGAAAGAAGGGTTTGACACCACAGTACAAACCGCGTAGGTAAAACCCATGTATTGGTCTTTTATTACAATAACACCGACACAGTGGCTTATGCTTTCTGCAATCTTTGCCCTGCTTTGCTTGTTCATGCCAAAGCGGATCCCTATCACGATTTGTGGATCAGCCCTTTTAACAGCAGCAGGCCTTTTTGTGTACAAGCTTTACATGGGATATGCTGCTGCCATTCCACTGCAAATTCTTGTGTTTTTGGGCATTTTGGCTGTGGGCATTTTTATGATTCGCCCGAAGACATTGCTAATTAATGACCATNNTTTGCCCATTGAAAAAGGCCGTGGCACCTACACGCATGACGGCATCACATACGAACTGGTGGGCCCCGATGCTCCCATCGGAGCCCAAGTATCTATCATCTCGATTCAAGGGAAGACACTTTACATTAACGTACTAAGTCAGTAGGATATGCCCCGTACTAAGGCGATGAGGAACACCCCCATGACAGATACTCCTATTAAAGATCCTGAATCTCTCAGTTTTGAACAAGCCGTGGCCGAACTTGAAGCCATTGTCCGCAAACTTGAAGCTGGCCAAGATACCCTTGAAACATCAATCACACTTTACGAACGGGGTGTTGCCCTTAAAAAGAGATGTGAAAACGAGCTAAAAGAAGCCCAAATGAAAGTAGAAAAAATTTCATTGGACGCAGCAGGAAACCCTGCAGGCACAATCCCACTCGAGTAATTTTTCTTACATAAAAAACAATTTGTTAAAGACATTTTTTTGTCTTTCTTCTTTTTTTCCTTGCTAGATTTTACAACACAAGACACCATCCACAATAATTACACAAAAAAACATTGGAGATGTAAAATGATACAACGATTTAAATCAGCCTTTATTCTGTGCCTTTGCTTCATATTTGTCTATGGCGCCAATGCCGCACAAGATGAGAGCGGTGCACCAGAAAGTGGAAAACCGATCAAAGGCCACACACCCCCTTCTTCTGCCGAATCAGATGATGATGACAACACAACAGACGGGCACCCAAGTTTGGAAGAACTTCTAGGTCATCGAGGTCGGTTTGTCCGAGCAACCAGTGGGGAGATGCCTCCACAGGTTCTGGCAGCACTGTTTGCGCATCTACTACAACAGGACGAAGCATCTGGACCACAGCATCCAGGTGTTGATCCAGAAAGCGAACATCCGCTGTTTTCTGGCCCAGAAGGGCGTGCAAGGGCCGCTTTATTGCGCCAACATGGGGGGGAAGATGGAGAGACTTCAAGTCCTCAAGAGGGCACCCTTAGAGAGATATTGTCAAGTCTCAGCGGACAACCCGAAAACGCCTTTCTGGTCATAGCAGTGCAAGCCGATGGATCCATGATACCAGGCGTTGCAATCCCAGGTGGCCCACACCCAAGGCAACCAATGCCCTTTCCTGACGCCTTTCCTGATCTCAGTTCTATGATGGGCAGCCTGAAAACTCATAGTAGTGGTAGCAGTAGCGATAATGAGAGTGGCAGTGAAAATGGTGGTGATGGCGCCGATCAACCAGAATAAGGCTTAGTTAAACCCTGTTATCCAAATAATGGTAAGAGGCGGCACCCCCGCCTCTTATTTATTCCCTATTTAAAAAGAAACTATTCCCATGGGTAAAATTTTTTTACTTTATTTCTGCATATCCTTTTGGGGGCGGCAAAAAGCTTATCTGCAGCCAAAAACATACAATAATTCCCTGATAAGAATATGAAAAAAGGCTTGTTATGGGCTCCCCCTTCAACAATAGAGGGCACCCATCCCAACACTGAAGAATACTGGCTAAAGCCCGAACAAGAGGCAAGACAAGCATAATTTCGACCACCTAATCATGACATTCAATGCCGTTTCTTTAAGTGAGAGGCAACTCACTTTTTTAGATTGTATTTGCCCCTATTAATTTTTATGATGAAGTCACAGTTTGGCCTTATCGCTGGCCCATATTAACGGAGGTTTGTTTTATNNTTTTATGAAGTTTCTTTTTTTCTTGTTGACTATTTTTGCCCTATGCCCCTTTTTTGTAAATGCCACTGATCTAGATGAAGACGTTAAAAACCCTTGGGGACCAGTCTCCAAAGGCAATTTTGCTGGGAACAATGATCTTAATGCACACTTCCCTGATTTGAACCCCGCAGTAGAAGAAGATGGTCAACTTAATGAAAAACGCCGCAACCTCAATTTACAGGTTGTCAAAACAGAATGGCAGATCAGAGAGGAAGTAGATCCCCGACTTGAAGGGCAATTCTCTAAAGTGTTCGTCATTTATGTTCTCCAAGAAACGTGGGATTTTCTCGAAGATCTCAAAGTTGGTTGTACTATTCAAAACTTTGACGCCCCAGGAGATGCCTCGGAAAACGCTATACCAGGCGAGCCCCCCCTTACATACAGCAGCCTTGTTGGTTACATAGAGCAAATGGCACTCACAGATGAGGAAAAACCAGAAGACAATACACCTTACCGGGTAGAAATTCGATTAGATGAACAAGTAGTAGCAGAAGATGCCTAGTTTAATTTTCGCTTTAGGTGAATTTGTGCACTCATCAGCGACGGCCGCACCGACCAAAATGACAAAGGTGCGGCCCCGTCGTTGCGCACAAAGTGGCTTTTTATGCGATTATATTGCTCGTACTGCACCAAGGCGCCCCACAGCCACTGGGGTCCTAAATTAAAGTCAAGCCCAGCCCCCACTAAAAACCCAGGGCGAAACTCTTTCACGTTTGACTTACCTGTTCCATTGTTGGCCCGCATGTGCACCTGGCCCCACACAGCGCCAATTTTAAAATAGGGAAAAATGTCATGGTAAGGCATGCCCATAATCAGGGCTGCCTCTATTTTTTGCTTCAGACTCATTTTAAAATTGCTATTTGGCATGGTGCTGGTCATTTTCGATTGCACATGGCCTTGGCTACCTTCGTATCCAATAAGCCCCCCCATATACATCTTTGAAATCCAAGGGAAATCCGCTTCAAACTGCATCCCAAAAAAAGGGTTGTGTCCTGAGAGCGTCACACGGTCTTGTCGGGTTTCTCCAAGGGCGGTTGTGTTGACAAGTGTGTGCGCATCGTGCTGATAGATGCCCCCTTTAATGCCGACTTTCATTCCGCGAAACTGGTCACTTGGGCGTGAATCCCATACCGTTAAGGCCACCAACACCCCTACATTGATTAAGATCACCGTCCACATTCTTTTTCGATATACACGTCTTGGCATTGTTGGCCCTACCTTTTATTTTCTCTCTTCTCTCTCGTCACCCGACGCGCCACCACCATCTTCCAAATCACCACCTTGCCCTTCGGGCAATAGAGGAGAAAGAGGAGGGTCATCTACTTCTGCACGAATCTCGACCACAAGATCTTTTTTCTTACTCAACTGAAGAAGTACACGTCGAAGACCTGTCCAAGTATCAACATCTTTCAGCTGCCCTTCGCGCACACTTATGCCCCCATTCAACAACTTAAGCACATGATTAAAAGCTGTGCGCCCTTCAGGCATAATATCGGTTTCAGCACCAATCAGCGTGCCCAATGCTTGCACGCCTTCGCGTACTGTGCCACCACCCAGCGTCTCATTAAAAGCCGTTAAACTGGCCAATGGCATGCCAAGTTGAACTTGTGACTTTTCAGCCCGTTCTTTTAAGTCAGTCACTTCTGATTGCAACAATGATACGTACTCTAAAGCATCTTCTTCTCTTTTCTGGGCCTCTTGAACAAGGCGCTGTAAATTTTCTTTCTCCCTGGCAATCTCTACAACACGCACCTCTAAAGCCTTGTGCTGTATTTTCACCGCTTCAAAATCTGCTTCCAGCTCAGCTTTTGTTCTTTCTAATCCCTCAATACGGGTCTCTAGCTGAGTAATACGCTTTTTATTTGCCTCAACCTCGTCCAGCAAATGTCGATTTTCTTCTATCAATGCATCTTCCCGGCTTTCCACTGCTAACAGTTCTTTTTCTAAACGACTTCTTTCTGTTTGCTCTGCATCCAGTAAAGCTTTTAATTCAGTTTGCATGTCTTCTAATTGCTGATTTTTTTCTTCCAATTCTTGGTGGCTAAGGCTTAATTGTCGCACCTTTTCTTGCTCTTCCTCTAAGCCTATCGTTGCCTTATCTAAATGGTCTTGAAGGCGTTGAACGTCCTTTTGTGCCGAAACGAGTGCTTCTGTTTTATCTTGAAAATCAATATAAAAACCATTTGCGCGTTTTTTTTCTGTCTGCCCCTCGCCCGTCAACTGCTGCACACTTTTTTGTGCGACCTGTAAATTTTCATTAAGAGTTGTTAGAATCTTTTGTTTTTCATCAATATCCGCCTGCAGTTTTTGATTTGCCGCAAGCATACCCTGCACCTGTTCAAGCAAAGTACCACCCCCCGGTATAAGAGCATACAAAGTTTGAACGCGTTCAACCAACGTTCCCGTGCCCCCCACCAGTTTTTTAACGGCAAGAATATTGCCAAATACGGATAGCTCTGCACCACCAACACAAGCAATAGCTTTATCAATAGTGGCGTGCATTGACACGTCAAAGCCTAAACGTTGGAGGACACGATGCAATTCAGGAATCACAATACCCGATAAATCTCCTAGATCAGGGTCTGCCTGTTTTGGTGTTCCAATGATTTTTAAAGTGGCTTGAATACGATCACCTAACGTCCCCACTCCACCTAAGGATGTTCGAAAGTCTTCAAGAATCACAAGAAGGGCTTTTTGATCGCCCACAATGCTCAACAAAGCACGTAATTTTTCCGCAAGTGATCGTTGGTCTGGCCCCCGTAAAGCCTCAATTTCTTGGATACATATCAG
>DINK01000019.1 GCA_002426825.1 Holosporaceae bacterium UBA5542 | reverse complement strand
AAAGATCCTTACGGGTTACGTCGCCTTGCCTTAGGCATTATTCGCATCATCCATGAAAATGAACTGACAGTTACCATCGATACCCTTATAGAGGCAAGTCTTACGACACATCAGTTTAAGAAATCTTCTTTGAAAGCAGATCTGAAAAGCTTTATTGCCGACCGACTTGAAACGTATTTAAAGAATATTTTCAACGTTCAACATGTCCGCGCCATTATGGGGGATACATGGGATGGTTCCATTACGCTGATGGTGCATAAGCTTGACGCCCTTAAGCAGTTTTTAGAATCACCAAAAGGAGAAGATTTTTTGGTTGTGTTTGAACGCACCGCCAACATACTGAAAGATCAAGAACCAACTTCTTCTCTGAAAGAATCTGCTTTAGAAGCGGAAGAAAAAGCCCTGCTTAAAGCCGTTGATACAACAGAAAAAAACCTGGGCGCTGTTTTATCAACTCCCATTCCTGACTATACTCAAGCAATCGAAACCATTGCAACGCTTGCCCCTCATCTGAATGTGTTCTTTAATAACATCATGGTGATGGATACTGACCCCGTTAAGAAAAACAACAGAATTTCTTTGCTTAAGCGGGTATATAATGCCTGCATGCATATTTGCGATATCCAAAAACTGCACAGCTAACCTAAGTTAGCTGTGCCATTCAAAAAAAATAACGCTGAATTTATTTTTCTGATGCGTCAGGGGTATGCTGTTTTATGAACGCTTCAACCTCTGCCATGTCCAGCACGGAACCCTTTTCAATTTTTCCCCGTAGTGCCTTGACACTTCCCACATCATAGAACCCGTATTCTGCGCCTTCATCCACCTTTACGCCTTGCTGAAGTAAGTCACTCCTTAAATTTGATAATAACGTGGCAAGTTTTTTTGCCCAATCCACCTCTTCTGGAAGAACAAAAAGCAAGCCTATAGGTTTTCCTGATTTTGGCTCATGATAAGTATATGAGCGCCACACCTTGCTACGATCAAAATCATCATTTGTAGAGACCAAATCCCAAAAGCCAGATACAAACGCTTTTCTTTGGTTAATACGCGCAATATAAGCACCTGTCATGGTTGCAACATTTTCCGACAAGTCAGGTTGCTGGAATAATGAAATCAACTGAGTAGATAGTCCAGTGTAGTATTCATTACGATCAGTAAAGAATGCCTGTTTTACGCGCAATCGAGGATCTGGCGTGTACCCAGTTAATGCCCGCGCCGCATCTAAAGTGGTTTCATAAAGCACTTGTAAGTTCTCTACTGCTGCCTGCCTTGTCCCCGCATCAGACTTCGCACCTTTTAAAGCGGCGATACTTCCGTTTACTTCATCTCTTCTCACCGAAGCTGATTCAAGCAAAGCCTGCAAAGATGTGACGTCAATTTCTGTCGCTCCTTTAATGGGTGCGCTGCTCGGAGTCGTCAACTTTTCTTCATCGGCCGATAGCGACTCAAAGCTGATTAAGCCAATAAAAAACAGAAAAAATAATGGATTTTTTACTATCGAACTTTTCATATTAACCTCCCTTTAATACAAATAATCAAAAAAATTGTGTCAGCACCCCTACAACAAAGCAACCAAAAATTTTTTAAAATTTTCATAAAGTATTTGTTATTTTTCATATTTCGAGTACCTTAGTCGAAAGGAGAATAGAATGAGCACAAAGACAGCAACAGATACATCGTTTGAACAAGAAGTTATTCAAGAAAAAGGCCTTGTATTGGTTGATTTCTGGGCACCTTGGTGTGGCCCTTGTAAGATGCTTGGCCCCATTCTAGACGAACTTGCAAACGAAAAAGAAGGCCAACTAAAAGTTGTAAAGGTTGATGTCGATCAAAACACAAACATCGCAACAACTTATAATGTGCGCACTATTCCAACGATGATTTTGTTTAAAGACGGCGCCCCTGTTGATACAAAAATTGGCATGCTTCCTAAAAACAAACTGGTTGAGTGGGTAAATTCTGCCACATAAACATCTAGCGCCAGTCCTTAAATTATCAAGCATTAGGAAAGACCTGTATGTATATGCAAACAGAGAAAACACCCAATCCTTCGGCCTTGAAGTTTATTCCAGGCCCCAAAATTGTTGAGACGCCTATTGATTTTCCTTCCGAGGAAACGGCACGCATGTCTCCCATCGCTCTGCGCCTCTTTAGCGTTGCAGGGGTTGCAAGTGTTTTTCTTTCCCATGATTTTATTACAGTTACAAAAACAGAAGAGGTAGATTGGGACGATATTCAACCCACACTTTCTGCCTATATTTTAGAGCATCTGGCCTCTGGCAAGCCTATATTAAGCGACAAAGCACCTGAACATGCAGCAGAACCTGCCTTAGAAAGTGACGATGCTGTTACAAAAGACATTAAAGACATTCTTAACACACGCGTACGCCCTGCTGTTGCACGTGATGGGGGTGACATTGTTTTTGAAAAATTTGAAGAAGGTATTGTTTACTTACGACTAAAAGGGGCATGTTCTGGATGCCCAAGCTCCACATTAACTCTAAAATCTGGTATAGAGAATATGCTACGCTATTATGTGCCAGAGGTTAAAGAAGTACGAGCAGCAGATGAATAAGGTCTATACATACACGTTCCCTACGCCTTCACGGTCAAAACGCAAGGGATATTTAAAAACAGTGCCGCTTGTGCTGCTGACCCTTGGGACTGTGTATATATTACAATCATCTTTACTGACGCCTTATTTTTCAAAAGAGGTTTCCAAGAATCGATTTTTCTCACAAGACACTGACGACCAAGCTGTTTTTCTTAAAGAAAAACTCAAACGCTTATCACTAAAAGAACAAGAAGACATCGATCTCATTGCCAGAACCGTTTATGGTGAAGCACGCGGAGAACGCTCTCTCCAAGCTTTACAGGCAATTGCCCATGTTATTTTAAACCGCACACGCGATAAAAATAATTGGCCTTCGTCCATCAAAGAAGTCATTCTACAAAAAGAGCAATTTTCTTGTTGGAATGAAAAAGATCCAAATTTTTATAAGATTCAATCTGTCTCTTTTAATAATAAAGATTTTCTTAGATGCTACAAAGCCACCCTTGATGCCTTTTTTGCAAAAACAGACCTAATTCATGGGGCAAACCATTATCATGCAGAAAATGTCTTTCCTCGCTGGGCACGCCAGAAAAATATGATTAAAGTTGCCCAAATCCAAAAGCATATTTTCTATAGAAGCTAATCACGCAAATTTTTAAGCTCAATTGTGTTTGAAGAGCGACTCATTTGCTTCTTCAAAGTCTGCCGATCACTTTTTCTTTTTTTATGTCCATACACCATGGCAATTCCCATAATGCCTGTCCAAAAAATTAAAATCAGAATAAAGAAAGGCAGTAAATAATGGGAAAACAGTACCTCTCCCAAAACTTTTGTCGACACCTTGCGCATTGAAAAAAGAAACTGCTGATCAAATCCAAGCGATTGTTTGTTTAGAAAAACACGAAACAGAATAGAGGCCAGCACAAATAAGGCAACATAGCAAAGAAGCTCATAAAAAAGATTCGGCCTTTTCTTCGCTATATAATTATTCTGCTGCATCATCAGGTTCAAAATAATAAGAAGACACCCAAATACACCGTGTACAAACATCAGAATTAAGGCAAAGGCAGGCATATCAAGAAAAAATAAAACCGAAGATGCCAACAAAGAGGTGCCTAAAAAGCCTGAAAGTAAAAAGAAAGGCTTTCGAGACAGCAAATAAAAAACCAAAAATAAACCGATTGCTACACTTAAAGTCAGGAAAAGGTATAACGGCATTTAAAGAACCTCTTTTTCCAAGTCAAAAAACAACTTAAATAAAGACATTCTGAACACTTTCTTCGTAAGAAAAACAACCATTTGAAAATCATGCTTCATAAGTTGACCATACTAAAGTCTTGTCTCTCCGTCATGTAGATTTTATTTGTCTCAAATTCTTTTGACAGACATCAATCACTTCCCTATCATTTTTATGATGAAAAAATTGTATTTGTGGCTTCTTGAAAAGTCAAAACACCCTAAAGCACCTTGGTATCTTGCTTTCATTTCTTTTACTGAAAGCTCGGTTTCTTTTATACCCCCCGATCCCATGATGGTGCCTATGATTGTTGCCCATAAAGATCGGGCGTGGAATTTGGCGTTTATCACTACGGCTTCTTCTGTTTTAGGTGGCGCCTTAGGATATATGATTGGGTTTTTTCTGTTCGAAAAATTTGGCCTGCCAATCCTTGAAGCCTATGGCCTTACGCAAAAAATTGAACCATTTCAAAATTTATTCCACAAATGGGGTTTTTGGGCGATTGTCATTAAGGCCTTCACCCCCATTCCCTATAAACTGGTAACTATCACCGCAGGCGCCTTAAAGTTCAATTTTTGGATGTTTATGCTCGCCTCTACAATTTCACGAGGCATTCGCTTTTATTTAGAAGCGCTCATCGTTTGGAAATTTGGGCCAAAGATGAATGAAATCATCCAAGAAAATATTATGCTTGTCAGCACATTATTTATTGCCCTTTTGGTGGGTGGCTTCTTTTTAATCAAATATATTTGCTAGCCATTTCAAAGGCCATATATACGTCTTACGCATAGCAAGATCCTCCGTATGCAGCATATTTTTTGTTATTAAGCCTTTTGTTTGTCGTTCATACGCCCCTTATTTATGCAGCACCTATGCCCACACTTTATGAGGCAGAAGAAACAAATAGCAATGTTGCAACCCCAGGACGCGTCGCTCTTTGAAAACACTTAGGGTTATCACCCATTTGAACGAGAACTTATTCGGGAACGAACTATGGCAGCTCTCGTTGCTGCTCGAGCGAGGAGTAGAAATGGAGGACGAAAATTTGTACTAAACCAAGTCACAACTTCGTCTTGCACCAGCCTCCTTCAGCAATCGCGATACGAAAGCCTCTGAACTCTGCAAAGAAATAGGCATGCATAACACGGTCAACGCTTTATCGATACGTCAGCCCTGAAGGATAAATCCGACCTCATGGTCAAAAAATCCTTAAATCGTAAATTTTGTAAGAATACAAGAAATTCATTTACTTATACTTTATGTTGATTTACCTCTTAAAGAGCTAATTTAATAAATAGGAGCCTATCATGAAAAAATATCTTTTAAGTGCAATCTTAGCCTTAATAATTCAGTCAGGATTTTCTTCCGCTGCGGAAGATGTTGCCCCTGATATTCGAACAACTACCATCCGTAAAAGTCAACTTAGTACCGCGGAAGATGTTGCCCCTGATATTCGAACAACTACCATCCGTAAAAGTCAACTTAGTACCACCGAAAAAGAATTAAAAAATTGGAGCATCGACATCCTTCAGGTCCGCATGAAAGGCAGACAGCTAATCGACATGATTGACTCTATTCGTCATGAAGACCCTTCTTTTTCCCTTCCAATGGTAACCACTTTTGAAATGGGGGGAGTTGTTCTGTGGCGTCGAGAAGGAGCTGAAATGTTAGACAAAATCTTGTCTATATTTCCTAATCTTTCATCCTTAAGATTAGTGGAAATTGGACTGGATGACAAAACAGCGCAGGCGATTGTTAACAAAGCCCCTAAACTAACCCATCTTGTTTTAGATACGGGATCCACGGCTAATGTGGCTCTTCTTGGAAATGACGGAGTAAAAACTCTTTGTGAAGGCTTGCCGAACATTTCCCGGTTAACAATTGGATATCAGGACTTTCTTACTGATGACAGTATCGACCACATTGTAAAAGCTTATCCCTCTATTACACATTTGAACCTTAGATGTTGTTCTAGCTTTACATATGAAGGAATGCTTAAAATTGCAGAAAACTGTACAAAATTAGAGTATCTCAACTTACAAGGAACCGGTGATCTCACACAAGAAGAGATTTCTTCTCTTCTTGCTCACAAAAATTTGAAAAAGACAATGAAATACCTACTCCTCGATGATGATCATCTTCTGGTAGGACCTTATTTAACTTTCTAGTTCTTTCAGCTTTAGAGAGTTAAACTACGAAAAAGGTGCAAAACTCAAATGGCCGATTTTGCACCTTTGCGTAGATTGACTCATAATTTTGCCACTCTGTTTTTGTAGCTAATGATAAAGGTCTGGCAAAATTTCTTGCCTTTCTAAAAGCTCTATATTTTATTTTTTGAGTTGATACTGTTCCGGTCCCAAGCCAATCCCCTCCCAGGAATCCATCCTTTATTTTGATACGCGCTCTTAAAACTACGGGGCTAGCCCCATAACTGAACGACACTGTTGCTAGAAATATATCAGGCACTATTGTTTATAAAGTCGAAGACAGTGACGGGAAAATATGGAATATTCCGATACCAACCAACTGGAAAAAAATAGATTCTTGCCACACGTTTCTTCAAGAGAAATAGCGGGCATCAGAGAAGACAAAGGCCCAGAAGAATCTTTTCGGCCTTGGTCGTCNNAGTTTGAAGAATAAATTGAACTAAGCCTCGACAGGCCTTGGTACAGTTCGAACGATTTCGTCAATCAGGCCAAAATCTTTTGCATCCTCTGCTGATAAGAAGTTATCACGCTCCATAGAGTCGGCAATTTTTTGGAACTTTTGCCCTGTATGCTTCACATAAATATCGTAAAGTCTTTTTCTTAACGACAAAATCTCACGAGCTTGAATTTCAATGTCAGTGGCCTGACCACGGGCCCCGCCCAAAGGTTGGTGAATCATCACACGCGAATTTGGCAAACAAAAGCGTTTCCCTTTCGTACCTGCCGTCAACAATAGTGACCCCATAGAAGCCGCCTGCCCTAAACACACGGTTGATACATCAGGCTTGATGTAGTTCATAGTGTCATAAATAGACAGTCCTGCTGTCACAACACCACCCGGTGAATTAATATAGAATGAAATATCTTTTTTAGGGTTTTCAGCTTCTAAAAATAAAAGCTGGGCACAAATCAAGCTTGCTGTCTGATCGTTTACTTCTCCCACCAAAAAAATAATACGCTCTTTAAGAAGACGGGAATAAATATCATACGAACGTTCACCTCGTGATGTTTGCTCAACCACCATCGGGACAAGTGTATTCATATAAGTCTCATACGGATCAGCCATAAACTACCTCTTTTTTATTGAAGGAATAAAAAGGCCTTCTTACTGGTCTTCACTTAACTTTTTAAGTGCCTCTTCAGAAACCTCTACCTCTTTAATCTTAGCATTTTTCAAGATAAAGTCGACGGTTTTCTCTTCAAGAATTTGNNAAAACCATCTTTTCTTGCCCAGGGTAACGCCTTGCTTCTGCCATAACAACATCTGTTAGCTCTTTCTGGGAAACACTAATTTTATGTTGCTGGCCAACGTCAGCCAATAAAAGGCCCAACCGCACACGACGTTCGGCAATTTCTTTATATTCTTTTTCCCATGCCGTCATTTGCTTTTCTGTTGGCTTTTCAATACCTTCATCGTGGGCTAGTTGCTGGCAAATACTTTGCATTTCAAGCTTTACCATACCAGCAGGCACATCAAATGTGTACATTGTAGCCAGCTTATCAAGAAGCTCTTGCTTTTCTTGGGCACGGGTCATATTGGCATGTGAACGCGCCAAAATATCTTTATTGGCATCTTCCATCTCTTTCACATTTTTATAACCATGCTTTTCTGCAAGGGCGTCATCAATTTTACCGGGCACGCGCTCCATCACTTCATGAATGGTTACGTCAAACACAACAGCTTTCCCAGCGATTGATTTTTCATGATAATCTTTTGGAAATTCTAAGTCTAATTTAACTTTTTTCCCTTTATCATGGCCGACAAGTCCTTCTTCAAAACCAGGGATAAACTGTTTTGCACCTAATTCAAGTTCATAGTCCTTTGCAGTTCCACCTTGAAGAGGCTTGCCGTCAATCTTACCTTCNNGGTTTGTTTAATAGGTTGATTTTCCCCTGCCGCGCGCGCGCGCAAGTCATTCAGCTCTTTTAACTTGCTGGGGTCGGCTTTAATTTTGTAATGATTTACTTCAAGCTTACTTAAATCAAGAGCTTTAATTTCTGGCAATACTTCAACATGCATCGTGTAAGAAAAGTCTTCCCCCTTGCGGTAAGCTTCTTTCGGGTGAAAGTGGGGTTGTGTTGCCGGACGTAATTTGTTGTCCTTCAAAACTTTCTGCGCCGTTTCGTTAAGAAGCTGGTCCATAACTTCAGACACAATTTGGTTTCCTTCTCTCTTTTCAACAACGTCAACAGGCACTTTTCCAGGGCGGAATCCATCAAGCTTTATTGATTTAGCACGTTTTTCAAGCCCACCTTGAACACGGGCTGAAATTTCCCCATGAGGGATCGTCACAATAAATTCTTTTTGGAGGTTATTTTTGCTCTCCACTTGCTCAATTTTTAAATGATTCACAATAGATACTTTCGAATTTTAAATTAATACAAAAACAAAACTAAATAGATTAGATTCAATGACTTTGTGTTTTAACGCAAAAAAAAAGAATTTGCAATTGATTTAGGCCTATTTAAGTTAAAACGAAGTANNTCTACCAATTTCACCACACCCGCGCATGGCCACAACTGCATTGTGCCACATCTTCTTAAACCGGTTTTCTGCGCGCGCGTCAAGCTTTACGCGCAAAAAAATCTGTGTGTCTTCATATTTTTCATCAAGAATCTGTCCATTTTCATGAAGCCAAGCCGCCGCTTTCCCATGGAAAGAGTCAAGCGTAATCTCAAAAACACGGTTGTTTTGTGTAAGAAAATAGTCTGCTTTTTCCAGCAACTGATCAAGATTTGTTTTTTCTTTAGCTGAAATCGCAATGCTTTTTTCATCTCCCTTAATACGCATCTTTAATGCTGCCTGCGCTTCTGGGTCTAATTGATCTACCTTGTTATAAACATTTAAAATAATAGGTGTATCTTTCCCATCGAATAACGACTCTAGAATCGCCGTTACATCTGCAGCTTGTTCTTTCCATTCAGCGTGTGACACATCATGTACATGAAATAAAATATCAGCCTCACACACCTCTTCTAAAGTGGCACGAAAGGCTGCAACAAGTTCTGTCGGTAAATCAGAAATAAAACCAACAGTATCTGAAATAACCCAGTTTTGTTTGTTTTTTTCTTT
>DINK01000053.1 GCA_002426825.1 Holosporaceae bacterium UBA5542 | reverse complement strand
TCGAGGTGTTCACAACGACATTCATAATATCCGTTTTTTGAACCAAGAGCTTCCTAAGAAATACCCGCCCATATGGGAAATTTTAGCAGATAATAACGTATCTGTTGGATTGTTCGGCAGTCTTCAGTCATGGCCTGTACCAGCCGATAAAACCCCATACCGTTTCTATGTGCCCGATACTTTTGCACGCACAGCTGAAACATACCCGGATTCACTTAAGGGCTTTCAAAAATTTAACTTAAACCAAACCAAGAAAGACGGTGGCAAAACACCTGGAAAAATAAAAATGTCTTGGTCTCTTTTCAAAGATATTCTTATGTTCTTTGAACTTGGATTTTCCTTAAAGACAGCAGGCCAGTTGTTTACACAGCTTTTGAAAGAAACATTTAATCCCGCGTATCGTCATATTCGGTCTATGTTTCAAGCCCCCCTTGCTTTTGATTTTTATATCGAGCTTTTAAAAAATACACGCCCTGAATTTTCTTCTTTTTTCACCAATCATGCAGCTGGAATGATGCATCGTTACTGGAAGTACACCTTTCCAGAAGAGTTCAATTACACCGTAGAAGGAGATGATGCCCACTTCAAAGCACAAAATATTTTAAGAGCGATGAAGATTGCTGATCAGCAAATTAGAACATTAAAAGAATTTGCAGACAAAAATGGATACACGCTTATGATTGCCTCAAGTATGGGGCAAGAAGCTATTGATCGAGGCGACTATCCAGGTGAAATTCGGATTGCTGATGTAAGGCGTTTTTATGAGGCGCTAGGCTTTACGGGAAAAGTAAAAAATAACCTCGCCATGCAACCCGATTATGCATTTTCATTTCAGGCGGAAAAAGATTTAGAGGATTTCAAAGAACGGGTAAAAGGTTTATCAACCCCTGAAGGAGAACCTTTATTTACCTTAAAAGAATCAGGCCTCACTCTAAATTGTAATTTGCAAATCACCCAAGAAACCATTGAAAAAGGATTTGTTTACAAAGATAGTCTACCCTTATCTCTTGATACTTTTGGCCTGCAAACAATGAATAGAGACCCAGGAACAGCGTATCACCAACCCCGTGGTATCTTCATTGTTTACAAGAAAGGTATGCGCCCTTTACCCTATCGAGAAAAAATAGACTCAACACAAGTTGCGCCAACCATATTGAACCTTTTTGGCATAAAAAAAATGCCTTATATGAAACCCCCACTAAAAATAAGAGAGGCGCTTAACGCCCTTTAACAAGAATACGCACCTGCTGATTTTGCCCAGAAGAATCGGGCACTTCTTGTGCAAAAGGGTCGTGATTTAGAACAACAGTCCGACCTGTTTTTCTGTTCATAACCGCATATTTTCCCTTAAGATGGTTGTTGTCTTTTGTGATGCGCACATCTCCACGAAAAAGGATAACATCTTTTTGGGCATCATACTGCCCTTCGCGGGCTTCAACAATCTTATCGGGTCCTTGCGCACGTACCTTGCCATATGCCTCTGCACGAACAAGGGCTAGTTTCTTTTTACTTTCTTTGTAAAATACATAGATTGCATCCCCAAAAAGGGTTGACTCTCCTCGACGCACGTATGCATTCTTAAAAGCCCGTGCTTCCATTCTTTTATGATCTATTTCGATACCATTATCACCATGCACATAAACAGGGTCATTGCTATTTTGTTTTTGCCCTGTGGCTGATGCTGCCCCCAGTGCCACCAAAAACCCTATAAAAAAAATGAAATATTTATTCATTTTCTGAACTTTCTGGAATAACAACCAAATCAGAGGAACCCTTTAATCGAAGAAAGCTTTCTTTTTGATTTATGTGGATCCCTTGTCGACTCTTCAATGCACCAAACTGACTCACACCTTCAACAACTTCATTGTTATCAAGGGTACCCTCTTTCATATTGACGAAGACACTGTCGGTCCAAATTTCTGTATTGCCTCGATCATAAATAAAATTAACATCCCCCTTCAGTACCCCCGTTAGCTGCGCCCCCATATTCACGATACCCATATTCGCAACAACTGACAGAGTATTGCCATCTTTTAACGTGAAACGCCCAGTAATTTCTTCCAAGACAATTTTTTTACTTGATGTTTGTTGGGCTTTTTTAGCCACAACCGTATAAGGACGATCGCCACCCCCAACAAATTTTGGATTTTCTACAAATTTTTTACGAAGGTTAATGCGTGTGGCATCGACTTGCACACCTGCTATTTTAGCGCCTACAAATAAAAGAGATAAGTGTTTAAGTTTTGGCCACATGAATGCCACAAGAACCAAAACTGCAAGAAAAGCAAGGAGCGCGTATTTGAAATAATGGGTACGCCTTTTTTGATGACGCAACCGTTCAATATGACGATCAAATTTATTCTGATCATCTGCCATTAAACAAGACCAACTCTCAAGATATCGTGGACATGAATCAACCCAAGAGGTTTATTGTGATTATCCACTACAAATAAAACTGTAATTTTTCCTTCCATAAGGTGCAGCGCTTCTTCCAAAAGAGTTTCTTCTTTTATGGTCTTAGGTGCTGGTGTCATAACTGACGATACTGTCTTTTCTACAAGGTTCTTGGACATATGCCTTCGCAAGTCACCATCTGTTACAATGCCAATAAGCCTATTTTCTTCATCCACAACACCTAAACACCCAAAACTTTTAGAGGTCATCACCAAAAGCGCATCTGCCATCACCATAGCATTAGAAACCAGTGGCAACTTATCCCCCCTGTGCATAATATCACGGGCACGCCGCAGGCGAGACCCCAACTTCCCACCAGGATGAAACACTTTAAAATCTTCTTTAGAAAAAGACTTTGCCTCAAGTAAGGCAACTGCTATCGCATCTCCCAAAGCAATCATCATCGTTGTAGATGTTGTGGGCGCTAAGCCATTTGGACAAGCTTCGGGAAGATTCGGTAAAATAAGTGTACAATCAGACTCTTCTGCAAGCGGGCTCTTTTCACCTTGGGTAATTGAAATCAAAGGAATACCATGTCGGCGAGAGTACGCAATCACATCAGATAGTTCCATCGTTAGGCCCGAATTCGATAAAGCCAATAAAATATCGTCCTTGGTTACCATGCCAAGGTCACCGTGGCTGGCCTCACCTGGGTGCAAGAAAAAAGACGGCGTGCCTGTCGAAGAAAAGGTGGCAGAAATTTTCTTTCCAACCAAGCCACTTTTCCCCATGCCCGTTACAACAACACGCCCCTTCACTTGAAGAATCAACTGAATTGCTTGCTCAAAAGAGCTCCCCAGCAAATCAGCCAATGTTTGAAGTGCTCGACTTTCTGCTAACAGAACTTTCTTAGCTGATTCAAGCTGGTTGTTAACCTGTAAAGTCTTCTTCATAGTTTTCGTCAAGTCCTGGTTTTAAAAGATTCCTTGGGTTTGCCAACCATTGTAGTTTTTTCATCCTTTGCCAATATCGTTGATGTCGAATATCGGTAGGATTTTCGTCATATTGAGGTGAGTTATTAAGCATGTTGTACATAAGCACCTGGTTTGTCATTGCTGACTTAGCATCCACAACAATGACGCCCAAAACAACCAGTATATAAAAAAAGCGGCGGAACATCTTTTTCCTTTCCATTTGACTTTTGTAGAGTGTGCACATATTTTTATCAATTATTGCCCACATCTTATTAAGGATGCAACTGTGTTACAAGTAATTAATATTGCAGGTTATAAATTTGTACGATTAACCGATCTCGCCTCTTTGAAGGTAAAAATTAAAGATAAGTGTTTAGCGCTTGGTCTTAAAGGAACAATACTTCTTAGTGAAGAAGGTATTAACGTTGCAATTTCAGGAAAGCGTGACAGCATCGATGCGCTAAAACACTTTCTTTTTGGTATTCAAGCCATTGGTGAGTTCGAACTAAAAGAAAGCATTTCAGAAAAAATGCCATTCAACCGGACACTTGTGCGCATTAAAAAAGAAATTATCGCCTTTGGCGTAGAAGGTATTGACCCGAGTCAATATACATCAAAGCACCTAAAGCCAAAAGAACTGCAGTCTTGGATTGAATCCGGCAAAGATTTTGTTTTTCTTGACACACGTAACGAATATGAAGTGCGCCTAGGTACCTTTAAAAAAGCAATTAATCCTCATCTTGATACATTTCGCAACTTCCCTGAAGCTGTAAAAAAGCTAGATCCAAGCTTAAAAAATAAGCCTGTTGTAACTTTCTGCACTGGTGGCGTTCGATGTGAAAAAGCAGCTCCCTACTTAGAAAAAGAAGGTTTTAAAGAGGTCTACCAAATAGAGGGCGGTATTCTGAAATATTTTGAAGAATGCGGCGGCACAGGATGGGAAGGAGAGTGCTTTGTGTTCGATCATCGAGTATCTGTTAATAGAAATTTACAACAAACAGATAAAAAATTGTGTTTTAGATGCAGAGCACCCCTAACAAGAGAAGATTACCAAAGCAAGAAATACATAGTAGACGTCTCTTGCCCTCACTGCGCATAGCACCCCGCATAAGGGAACTGGGGCTCCTAAAAATCACTCTTGTTTTGCGGAAGATTCTTGCAGATCATTGCCCCCCATTAGGCGCTTTTCAAGATCTTGATTCATGTGCTGAAGGTTTCTATATTCGTTTTCTGTCGCCATCAACTCATACTTCAGGCGCGCAACTTCAGACTCTAATTCTTGAATCAAGTCCGTTGTACGCTTGATCGTTTCAGATGTTCTTTCAAGAAAGAAAGAAACACTTTTATACTGGGCAAGCTCTTTGTTTTCAGAAACCCCGTTTTGCAATGATGAAGACTGTTCAAGAGACGCTGTTTCTCTTATTTGTGTTTTATAAACCATAATGGCTCCTTTCCTCCTAAATAACCTAGGAATTTAGCTTCTTATTTACAAGTGGAAAAAAACCAACTTTTTCTAATAAGGCCCTAGAGGCAGGACGACGAGAAAAGTTCTCAAGATAAGCACTTGGAGAGCGCCCTTCAAGCAAGCTGGTTGTAAAATCAGGTCCCATCGTATCCACCCACTTCTTCTCTTGTCTCAAGCAAGTAGGATTCTCTTTTATAATATAGATAAGCTGTTGAACAACCTTTTTTTCTTGTGGCCACAAGGTTTGTGCACGGTCTAAAAGGCGAATCACATGATCCACCTCCAAACAAGAAACACTTTTTTGTACGCGGCAAAGCAAAACCGAAGAGGACAATACGACAGATATAATTGTGCTTAGTGAAAGATCTGTTGTATTTCGGATGGAAAGCAAAAAACCCTCTGTGTATCGAGGATATTCCAACTTGGGTAGTGTTTTAAGAATGGTAAAAAATGATACCCACGCCTGAAAGCAACGCGCTTCAGAATTAACCTTTTTTTGTACTGCTAAGGTAGCACCATATTCTTCCATTCTATTTGTCCTCTTTTACGTTATTTAATATCGTATATTTTATTATTTTCCAAGATATTTTTACCCCCTTTTAAGGGGAATTTTGTTTTAAATGAATTTTTATTAACAAGCCAACAGATGACTTGTAGATGTTTTTTTTAGAAAAAAGAAGAGAAGTATTATTTAAGTTAAATTCTTCGTAATCGCTGCACAGGCCAAAGCATCCGCGCGCTCATTTTCAGGGTGCCCTGCATGGCCACGCACCCAATACCATTTAATTTGATGCTCCGCATTCAATACATCTAAACGTTGCCACAGTTCTTTATTTTTGATTGTTTTTTTTTGTGCGTTTTTCCAATTTTTGCTCTTCCACCCCTCAAGCCATTCTGTCATTCCCTTTTTTAAATACTGACTGTCTGTATAGAGGTGAATCTTTTTCTTTTGTTTAACGGCCTCGATCCCCTTAATAGCGGCCAAAAGCTCCATTTGATTGTTCGTTGTGTTTGGGCAAAAACCAGAAAGCTCTTTCTCATGTTCTTGATAGCGCATCAGAACGCCCCAGCCCCCAGGCCCAGGGTTTCCCTTACATGCACCATCTGTAAAAATCTCAATAAAGTCTTTCGTCATACCAAGGTCAATGGTATGAAAGAAACGATGAATTATCTAGCGTTAATTTTTAAGATACAGTTCTATGGTCATTAAAGAACACTTAGTACGCGGGAAACTTGTTAAAAGATACAAGCGTTTCTTAGCAGATATCGCCCTGAAGAATGATCTTATCACAGCACACTGTCCAAATTCTGGCTCAATGAAGGGGCTAGTTAATCCTGGTAATTCTGTTTGGATTAGCACTTCTTCTAATAAAACAAGAAAGCTGCCTTATACACTAGAAATAATCCAAGTAGACGGCGTTTGTGTGGGGGTAAATACTCGACGCCCCAACCAAATTGTTGTGCACGCATTAAAACAGAAAAAAATTAAAAGCCTCTCTGCCTACCATACAATTCGTGAAGAAGTTAAATATGGCACCAATTCACGCATCGATATTTTGCTTCAAGAAGAATCTTTACCCGATGTATATATAGAAGTTAAGAACGTTACCCTTAAAGAGGGAGATGCGGCACTTTTCCCTGACGCTGTCACCAGTCGAGGCACAAAACACCTCAACGAACTAATCAATATGAAAAAAATGGGCGCACGGGCCATTATGTTTTATTTGGTACAACGTAATGATTGCACATTCTTTTCCCCAGCAAGCAAAATAGACCCGCTTTATGCTCAAACACTTGAAAAAGCTATGGATGCAGGTGTCGAAGTTATGGTATACCCTTGCAGTGTATCGCCCCAACAAATTAAACTTGAAGCAGATAACCCCCTCCCTATTAAAATAGAGGCTCATGAAACCAGTACAAAATGATTTTTCCAAAATGCGCGCCGCCGGCAAGCTGGCCGCAGAAACACTAGATCACGTAACCCCCCACGTACAAGCAGGTACAACTACAGAAAAACTTGATCAAATCTGCCATGACTTCATTGTAAGAAACGGTGGGAAACCAGCCTGTCTTGGTTATCGTGGATTTCCTAAAACTATTTGCACATCCGTCAACCATGTGGTGTGCCACGGTATTCCAGGACCCAAAAAACTACAAGACAAAGATATTATTAATATTGATGTTACTGTTGAACTTGATGGATGGCATGGAGACACAAGTCGCATGTTTTATGTAGGTCAACCAAGTATCAAAGCAAAGAAATTGGTTGAAGTGACCTACGAATGTATGTTGCGCGGCATTGAAGCCATCAAACCAGGAGGGCGTGTGGGCGACATTGGCTATGCCATCCAATATCATGCAGAAAAAAATGGATTCTCGGTTGTAAGAGATTTTTGCGGACACGGCATTGGCCCTTTTATCCACGGTGAACCTGAAATATTACATTACGGACAACTCAATACGGGCCCCTACCTTGAAGAAGGCATGTGTATTACCGTTGAACCCATGATTAATGCAGGCAAGTTTGATGTGAAAATTCTAAGCGATGATTGGACAGCTGTGACGCGCGACAAATCTTTGTCAGCCCAGTTCGAGCATACAATTGGGATTACCAGAGACGGGTATGAAATTTTCACCCACTCACCCAAAGGATGGACATTGCCCCCCTACACATGACAGACGTTAAGCACTACATTGGTCATCGACAACGCGTAAAAGAGAAGGTTCTTAAATCATCAGAAAATACTTTTGCTGACTATGAACTTTTAGAAGCACTTCTTTTTTTAGGACAACCTCGTATCGATACAAAACCCCTTGCAAAGGAACTTCTTAAAAAGTTCCCTTCTTTTTCAGAAGTTTTTTTGGCGCCTCCTGAAGAATTAAAAACCATCAAAGGCGTGGGGGATGCTTCTGTTTCTACCATCAAACTTGTGCAGATAATTGCCGAGCGTCTGGGGAAAGAAACACTTGATACACGCTTTTCCGTGGGAAATACAGATCAAATTATTCGATATTGTCGCCTTAAACTGATTGACCCTAAGGTAGAACAATTTCATGTATTTTTTCTTGATGGGCACCATCAGTTAATTACCGAGAAAGTGCATCAAAAAGGCACGATCGATCAAACCGTTGTCTATCCCCGAGAAATTATTAAGGAAGCACTTACGGCGGGGGCAACATGGCTAATTCTAGCGCACAACCATCCCAGCGGAAACTGCACACCCTCTGATGCTGACATTGCACTCACACACCACATTATGTCTGCTGGTGAAAAATTGGGTATTGGTGTTTATGATCACTTCGTTTTTAGTGGCGCCACATACACATCTCTCAGGAAAAAAGGACTAATATAAGGATAATATTAAATTTTCCTTGAACAAAAAATAGGGATTCGCTAGTTTTGAGATCTCCTTTGCCCGCTTGGTGGAATTGGTAGACACGACGGACTTAAAATCCGTTGGCTTCACGGCCTTGCCGGTTCGAGTCCGGCAGCGGGTACCACTATGACAAAAAAGTACAATAATTCTGAAATTTCTTCAGCATATCTGTTTTGCCTGTTTTTTGAATGATAGAAAGCAAAACCCCCAACTTTAGCAAGCCAAGAAAAGCATAGTCTTTTTGAC
Source organism: Holosporaceae bacterium UBA5542 (assembly GCA_002426825.1). GTDB lineage: Bacteria > Pseudomonadota > Alphaproteobacteria > UBA7879 > UBA5542 > UBA5542. The sequence goes on along the minus strand of DINK01000053.1, from coordinate 9,194 downwards.
TAACTTCAATAAAAAAACTTTTCTGAGCATGTGCCGCCACTAAAAAATAATAAACACCTTTTTCATGATAAAGGACTCCTGTTTTTTCACGATTTAGCCAAATTTTCTTTAAGTCACAGTAAGATGTAATCAACTGAATCCCCGCCTTAAGGGTAAAATAGGCTTTTTCCCCAGAAGAAAACGTTTCGACTGGGGGCAAATTGGGCTGGGTTTTAAACCCCAGCAAGCTTTCATTCATTGCCCATTCCATGCGCGCAATCTCGTGCCCCACACCTGTAATATACGCGTTCAATCCTTTTCCGTAGGCACAAAGACACGGAGATTCCATCGGATGGTCATGGGCATATTTAAGCACCACTTCTTTAAACAAAACATCCCCCAAATAGTCATGGGTTTTTTTGTATTTGTGTGAAAAGCTTGATAGAAGACGCTTTGTTTGGTTTTCCTGATACAAAAAAAGGCGCCCCACATCTGCAACCTGTAAAGATGCCTCCTCATCTTTCTGCCCACTTAAGAGCATTTTAAAACGATGCTGTAACTGCTTTAGGTGCTGCATAGCGTGCCATAAGTTTTTTGCCAATTTCTGCTTCTTCCAGCAACATTTCAAGTGAAGGAAGCTTTTGATCCCATTCGATCAAAACAGGAATAGGTGCCGAAGAGAGCGAGAGGCAGTAATCAAACAAGTCCCAAACAGGAGAAGCAACGCGTGTACTGTGGGTATCCAAAAACACAACTTCCTCTGATGGCATTTTAAAAACCTCATGGCCCCCAAGATGGATTTCTCCCACCAAACCACTTTTGATCATTTTTTTGATATATTCTTTTGGGTTTTCGCCCCCATTTTTGTGGCTTACATAAACATTATTTAAATCAAGCAAAATACCACATCCCGATGTTTCTGCGGCCTTTATCACAAACTCACATTCAGTGTAAGATGCATTTTCGAAAGAGATATAACTAGAAGGGTTTTCAATTAAAATTTGACGCTGCAATGCGTCTTGGGTTTTTTGTATATTTTCCACCAACACACTTAAAGATTCATCATTGTAAGGCAATGGCAGCAAATCATCGATATATACATCTTCAGCATAATTCCAGGCCACATGTCCCGAAAAAAGTGCTGGTGACAATCGATCTATCATTTCTTTCAGAAAAGATAAATAAGCTTCATTAAACACAGCCGACCCCAAAGAAAGGCCAACACTATGAAAGCTAAGGGGATAATCTTGGCGAATGCGTTCAACATAAGAAAAAGCCATGCCCGATTTTAAGTTTTCAGGATGCACTTCGAACCAAGCAACATTTGGTTTGGTTTCCAAGATTTGCTGGTGGTGGGCAGATTTCAAACTGATTCCCGGCACCGACAAAGGTAAGGTTTGTGAGCGGCCTTTTCTACAGTCCATAGGTTTGTGATTGTACAACGTTACCTCTATACGGCGTACACTTGACGGGAAACCCACGTTCTAAAGAAGGGTGTAGTGTACCGTACAGAATAGTGCCATCGGCACGGGTTCCCACAACAATCGACGTGCACATTCCTTTGGGCACCCAACGCCATGCGCCTGGGTCGCATGGCACTGCTGTACCAGCTGAATCGTTAGGTGTGCCATCAAAAGTGGCAAAACCACAGGCATTTTCATCTTTCCCAGAAACACCGTAACATTTTTCGTATTCATCATCTGTCTTAGGCGGAACTGGCGGCGGGTTAGGGAATTTGAATTTGTCTGGTGACGCTGATGCAGAAGGCGCATCTGGCGAAGTCGGGGGCGTATCAGAGAATGGATTATCATCAGCCGCCCGAGACTCAAACACATTAAGCGCAAGAGAAAGTGCTGTCGTTAGAAAAAGTGTTTTTTTATATGAAAAAACCATCAAGAATATTCTAAAATAAGTCTTTAGAAAGTCAACTTAATATCACATATTCCCATTGAGCATTTTCCAATTTTAACTTAGTATTGGAACATGTTTTTATTCCACGACCTTTATCTTGTTAAAGGATTTTTAGTTGGCTTTTCTGTTGCCGCGCCCATTGGGCCTGTGGCAATTTTTTGCATTCGTCAAACACTTGCTTTTGGTCGTCGTGCAGGACTTGCCGCAGGTTTAGGAGTCTCGCTTGCTGACGCCGTTTATAGTTGGGTTGCGGCCTACAGCGCATCTCTTGTAGAGCAACTCATCCATACGTATGCAAAGTGGTTTTATTTGCTAGGAGGATGTTTCTTAGTCTTTTTGGGCACAAGCATTTTAAAAAGCCGTCTTAACCCCCAAAAAGACGAAGATGTTCAAGGGAAAAATCTTTGGAAATCATTTTACAAAACACTACTGCTTACATTTGCAAGCCCAATGACCACACTGCTTTTCATTGGCATGTTCACTGCGTACGGTGTTTTTGAGACTCCTCTTAAAGAAATGCGCCTTCCGCACCTTGTATTGGGTGTCTTTTTGGGGGCCATGGCTTGGTGGACATTCCTCGCATTTACCGTTAAATTTGTACAGAAAAAGTTAGGACATCGCTTCTTCAAATATGTGAATGCTATTTCTGGCAGCCTTATCCTAGGGTACGGCATTTTGACCCTTATTAAGTTTCTGATAACCTTCTTCTAAAATTACCTGCATAAAATAAAAAGATCGTTTTCTTGAAAAGTATTGACAAATCCTCGCGTTCCATTTAATTTTCAATAAATTTTTTGTTAAAGGGTTAATTAAAACAATGGCAAATCATAAGTCAGCGCTTAAGCGTGCTCGTCAAACCGTAGTGCGTACAGCACGCAATAAATCTCATATGAGCACTTTGCGCACAGCAGTAAAAAAAGTTGAACAGGCGATCGCACAGGGCGATAAAAAATCTGCAGAGATTTTTTTCAAGGCCGTTGAACCAACCCTTGTAAAAAGCGCAAAAAAAGGCTTGATTCATGCGAATGCTGCTGCCAGAAAAATCGGCCGCCTTTCACACAAAATCAAAGCCCTCTAGATTCTTTTTTTTAAACACGGTATGATCTGTTACATCTAAGAAAGATAACTTTCTTGGATTGCTCGAGGTGTTTCTGTGACAAACAAAACTGATGCATGGGATCATGTGTATTCCCTTCTGCCCGATATCTTTGGACAAACCGTGTTCAAAGGATGGCTTAAGTTTTTAAAACTAGAAGCCGACACAGGGGGGAAAATTATTTTATCTGTCCCTTCTGCCTTTATCAGGGACTGGATTACCTCTCGATACTTAGAAAAAATCTTAGAAACTTATCGACACCATCTGCCCGACACACAGCTTTACGGTATCGAAATTGTCGTTAAAGAAGAAGAAAAAACTACTGCTACTACTTCTTCTCCAACGCCGCCGTACAACACGCAACACAATGATGGAGAAGCCCTTGATAACTATCTTCTAAAAAACTCGACAGCAGGGCTTGATCCAAGATTCACTTTTGAAAATTTTGTGGTAGGCAAACCGAACGAGCTTGCTTATGCTGCCGCCCAGCGCGTTGCCGAATCAGACCAAGTATATTTCAACCCTCTTTTTCTTTATGGAGGTGTAGGACTTGGCAAAACCCATCTCATGCATGCCGTTGCTTGGAAGCTGCATAAAACACAGCCTCAACGCAAAGTCATTTATATGTCTGCCGAAAAATTTATGTATCAATTTATTCGTGCCTTGCGTCATAAAACAATCATCAATTTTCGCGAACAACTTCGCTCGGTCGATATTTTAATGATTGATGATGTTCAATTCATTAGTGGGAAAGACTCTACCCAAGAAGAGTTTTTTCACACTTTCAACTCACTGGTTGACCAAAAACGGCAAATTATTCTTTCGGCCGACAAGTCTCCCGCTGAAATGAAAGGTATTGAAGAACGCATGCGTTCACGCCTTGGATGGGGATTGGTGGCAGACATTCATCCCAGTACATATGAATTACGCCTTGGCATCTTACAAGCAAAGGCAGAAAATCTTCCCATGGAAATTCCGCAAGAAATTCTTGAATTTCTGGCTCACAAGGTAACTTCGAACATTCGCGAACTTGAAGGCGCACTGAACCGCATCATGGCCCACGCTACACTTGTGGGCGGTGAAATTACCTTAGATAAAACACAAGAAGTCTTACGTGACCTTTTAAAAGCCAACGAAAAATATATTACAATTGAAGAAATCCAACGACATGTGGCTGAGCACTTCAATATTCGGGTTAGTGACATGCATTCCAGCAAACGGGCCAGAACAGTCGCCCGACCGCGACAAATTGCTATGTACCTTTCAAAACAATTAACGTCACGCTCTTTGCCTGAAATTGGACGAAAGTTTGGTGGGCGCGACCATACCACAGTGATTCACGCCGTAAAGACTGTGCAATCTCTTCAAGCTGACGATCCAGGGTTTCAGAACGATCTATCCCTTCTTGAAAAAATGTTAAGCCACTAATGTCTCAACAAAAAATTTACGTGTATGCTTTTCAAGACATTGAAAAATACATGAACCAAAAAGATCCGGTTGATTTCATTATTCCTTCCCATCACGCTCATGCTTTAGGCGCGCCACTCATTGCAGCCATGGGAAAGCTTTTATCCTCTACCCCCCATCATCGTTTATGGGCAGAGTCAGAAACCCCTTTTTTTCGCATCCAACTTCAACGACATAAATTTACAGATATTATAGATATGAAGCCCTAAAAGCGCTTTATAATGGTATGTGCCTTCCTTCAAAATAATCCACTCGCTCTTGAACGTTGCCTTGACGGTGATTTATTTTTTTTCTGTAACGAATAAAAGAAGGCAGTATAGACATAAGACGTCTAAATTCTTTGTTTTCTTTTATAATATTCGCTGCAATAATTTCCATTTTCTGCACCGCCTCAGGAGAAGCATCATCCATCTCAATATCTTCTTTTGCGTCTGATTCAATACGGAAATAAAGGCCTTGATCTTCTTCAACCATTGCTTTTACAGCACTATGATTGGTCATGCTTGGGATACTCATCAGATTATCAACTACGTTCCGTATATTTTTCAAACCGCTGAAGGAAAGTATACCGCCGCCTAGCGGGCCTTTATATCCAAAACTTATTTTTTTAGTCTTTGTATTTGTCCCCAACGAAAGAACTACAAGCCTTTTGTTTGGATACATTTTTTTTGCCATCAAAATGCCAAGCAGTGAAGGATTATTGATACCAACCCCCCCATCGGCTAACAAATAAGATGTGTTTTTGTATGACAGGTGTAATGGCTTAAAATAGAAAGGCGCCGCACTGGTTGCGCGCGCCGCTTCCCACATAAAACCAACAAAAGGAAGGGTTTGGAAACCAACCAAAGATGAAAAATAAACAGGTGTTTTATTCTGCATATCAATACTGGTAACAAGAACAGGGCGAATGGCCTGCTGAATTGTTCTGTTTGAAAAGTATTTTTTCAAAAGCTGCTCATAAGGTTTTACAGAATAGGAAGAGGTAAGCCCTATCTTAGATCGCAAACCCCGCAAACTAAAAAAAGAAGACTTTTTAAATATTTTTTTGGAAAGAGTTTTATACATCTCAACCAACTGATCTACGCTGTATTGGGGACGCCCTTGATGGTCTGAAGCCGTTAGAAAAAGGGCAATCAGACCCCCTGTTGATGTGCCAACATATACATCAAAAATATCAGTAATAGGTGTGTCTGATGCTTTTTCAATACGTTGAAGAATCCGAGCTGGAATCAACCCCTTTACACCGCCACCATCAATAGATAAAATGAAAATATAATCTCGTTTTACTTTTTTAAATCTTTGTTCGTTGAAGATAGGTGCAGAGAAACCACAGTCAGAACAATCCCTAAATATAGCAGAGGGATGTCCGAAATATTTTCTATAAGCAGGCTCTATATAATTGACCCAAAATTCTTGATTCTTTGTCGATTTTTGAGCAGATCGAATGGCAAAAGCGTTACACTTTGGATGGCGTTCTAACGTGCCAGGTTTAGCTGTTTCTAAATACTTAAGATAAACTTTTAAATCTTTACACTGGCGAACCGTGTATTTAGACCACACCCCAAGTGGAAAAGCAGAAAGAATAATAAATAATACTAAGAAACGCATGCATTCTCCCCCCTTATTCACATAGTAATTTGTTTAAGCTGAAATCATCAAGCATATTCTTGACTAATCCGAAAAATATGAGATTATTGGAGTTCGTTATTATTGAAACTTAAAGAGACGCTCCATGAAACAAACGTTGGCTTTTTTTGCAGTCCTTGCTCTTTTGGCAGGATGTGCCAAGAACCTTTCCCCCGATGAATATTCTGAAGATGACGCAGGCAGTGTCACAGAAACCTATCGAGGAACAGTACTTTCTGTTAGAAAAGTCAAAGTAAAAGGCGGGGATAAGCTAGAAGATAACACTGTTGGTCTTGTGGGCGGTGGTCTTGCAGGTGGCATTCTTGGGTCACAGCTTGGAAAAGGAAGCGGTTCCGCTGTTGGGCTTGTTGCAGGAGCAGCGGCAGGTGCCCTTGGTGGTAGCCTTCTACAAAAAGGCCTAAAAACCCAGAACGCACTTGAGTATACAGTAGAACTCACCACTGGTCGCATTGTGACCGTTGTCCAAGGGTCTTCAGAAACCACCTCGATTGCCGTTGGGCAGCATGTGCTGGTAATGATGAACAGTAAAGGTCGCTCTCGCATTGTGCCTGATCAATCTCCAAGACAACAACCTGCTGCCACAAGCAATCAAGGTCATCGAGGAAAAACTCTCATTGTAATTGAAGATTAATCGGCTTCGCATAAGATTACGTCATATTAGGGAAATAAGCTCTTGAAAAAACTACTTTCAAGTTTACCAAAAAGTATTTGGGTCATCAGTATTACAGGCTTTTTGATTAACATGGCCACCATTATGGTGTTCAGTCAAATGCCAATCTTTATGAAAACCGAACTTGGTGCTTCTGAGCATACTATTGGCGCTATCGATGGATTCGTTGAGTTTATATCGCATGCAATGCGCATCATTGCCGGATCCGTTAGTGATATTATTCAAAATAGAAAAGTTGTCCTTGGTGTAGGCTATGGCTTATCTGCCATTGTTAAACCTCTATTTGCCTTAACCTCCTCTGTTGGGTTTGTGATTGTCATTCGCTCGCTTGACCGCATCACAAATGGTCTCCAAGCATCGCCCCGTGACGCCCTTATTGGTGACCTTGTTCCCAAAACAAAACGCGGATCCTCCTATGGTCTTTCAAAATCCCTTAAAACAGCGGGTTCCGTAACGGGGGCAGCCATCGTTGTATGGATTATGACTATTTCAGGAAATAACTTTCGACTTCTTTTTTTGTGCGCCTTCATTCCGGCCATTATTGCCTTAGTCTTGTTTATCTTTGGGATTAAAGAACCTAAGGCAGTGCCTTTAAAGGAGCTTACAAAACCGACAAAGAGAAGACCCTTTAGTTGGCGGTCTATTTTTGAGCTAAAAAAAGATTACTGGCAAGTTATTGGCATGCTAGGAATTTATGAGCTTGCACATTTTGGCGAATCTTATCTTACATTTCGAGTAAGAGAAGTAGGTGTGGACATCACCTATATTTCGATAGTGATGGTCCTCTTCAATATGGGGCAATTTTTAAGCGCCTTCCCCATTGGGGCCTTATCTGATCGCTTTCGTCGTGAAAATATTTTGCTTTTAGGATTTTCTTTCATGCTTCTCGCCAACATGTTCATGATTTTCGGGACCTCTCCCCTGTTCGTTTATTTGGGCGTTTTCTTGTGGGGTGCACAAATGGGTACAACACAAAGTGTGTTTGTTTCTATCGTTTCAGAAAAAGCCCCCAAACACGTTCGTGGAACAGCGTTTGGTATCTTCTATATCGTGATGGGCATCGACATTCTAATTGCCAGTAAGTGTGCCGGTGTTTTGTGGGATCATTTTGGATCTATTGGTGCATTTAGATATAGTGCTGTCGTTACTTGTATCAGCATCTTTGTACTGCTGTTCTGGAAACACAGCCAAACAAAAAAAACTGTTTCTACTTCAATTTCTTGCTAAACACAAGGGCGTTATTTTTTAACAATAGCGAAAGTAATGTCACGTTTGTTTGCAGTGTGATGATAGATAAAAAGGGCATTACAATAAAATCGAGTCCCCCAAGAATAATAACAAGCTGACCCGCCGGCACATCAATTGGATCTAAAATTGATAAAAGCAGTACCGTTGTAATGCCCTCTGATGAACCACTCCCAGATGACGCAATACCTCCTAAAATGGAAAGTGTAATTACAAAAAATATTTGCTCGTAGGTGAAGCTGTGGCCATATACTTGCCCAATAAAAAACGCTGCGCAACAAAAATACATAATGTTACCAAACCGATTTAGAAACATAGAAATAGGGGCCACAATCGTCATAAACTGGCGGTTTTTTGCACCCATCTTTTTAAAAAAGTTCAGCGCTGGAAAAGTCGCCGCTAAAACAGACCCACTAAAAGCAACAAGAATTGATGTTNNTCAAGCCGACTTAAAATGGAAAAGAATGATACCCCTAATAATTTTCTTAAAACAATAAAATTAATGCAAAAAATAATTAGAATCTGAGCAAATAAAACCTTCAAAAAAGGGCCCATATCTAAAAATACACGCAATCCAACTTTTGAAACGGATAAAGCGGTTGAGGTAAAAACAAGAACGGGCAAAAAAAGCAAAGCAAACGAGAATATTTTCATAAAGGCATCATAGGTCGTTCGAAAGAACCCCTCTATATTCCCGGGATGTGCGGTTCCTGAAAGTGCGATCGCAAAAATAATAGTGAATAAAATGATTTGAAATGTCTTATTTGTACTAAAAGATTTAAAAATATTTTTAGGAACTGCATGTTCAAAAAAGTCAAAAAAGTTTTGATGAGTTTCATTTTCAATAGGTTGATCTAAATTTCTTTTCATAACAGATGCTTTAATAACACGCTCATTGAGATAGGATTCTGATTGAAAAGTTGTTTTTCTCCCTGGTTGAAAAACAAAGCTGAAAATTGTTGCTACGATCGCAAACGCAAGAGAAAAGAATAAGCTTAAGCCTAGAAATTTACGTATACTCGATTTTTGAGCCGACTTTAAAAAAGAAACAATTTCAACAATGAGCGAGCTCACCACAATCGGAATAACGCACATTTGAAGTAAGTTTGAAAGTACTCCATGAATGCCCGACACATTGACTGAAAATTTAGGGAAAAAGACCCCAACCAATCCTCCCAA
>DINK01000047.1 GCA_002426825.1 Holosporaceae bacterium UBA5542 | reverse complement strand
ACGCATGCACGCAACCATTCCCTTAACTGAAATCGCCCTCATTATTGTGTGTGCGTTGGTTTGTGGGCTGATTTTTACACGCATGCGGCAACCCGCTATTATTGGATATATGCTTGCAGGGCTTGTGATCGGCCCTTATGTTGTAAATGCCTCGAGCATTGAAAACATCATCAAAGCCCTTTCCGAACTGGGGGTTTTCATGCTTTTGTTCGTTCTTGGTATGTAAATGAACCTTCGCTTCTTCAGAGAAAACTGGCTCACAACCATTGGCTGTGTGGTTGCACAATTTCTTATTAGTTTTGGCGCCGTCTATATGCTGTCTTTCGTCTTAGGATGGTCAATTGGTCTATCTTTTGTATTGGGGTGCATCATAACGCTCAGCAGTACAGCCGTTGCCATTAAAATGCTTGAAAGTATGGGTAAGATTAAAACCGATACAGGGCACCTCACAATTGGTATTTTGATTGCGCAAGACTTGGCGTTCGTCCCTATGATTTTGACCATTCAAGGACTGGGAGATACCTCTATCGATATATGGATTGTGCTATCGAAAGTAATTGGGTCAATAAGCGTCCTCGGCCTTCTTGTTTGGGTATTAGGGAGCTCAGAGCGACTTAGAATTCCTTATCTTAACGATATCTCAAGAAACGGCGAACTGCTTCCGTTACTGGCGCTAACTTTTTGCTTTGGCCTTGCGTNNCACATCAGAACGCCATCAGGTACTTGAAGTCACACAACCTATTCAAAGCGTTCTTTTAATGGTTTTCTTTTTATCCGTTGGTCTTTTAATTGATATTGACTTCATTGTTGATCATATTCTTAAAATTTCATTACTTCTTTTCATTGTGGCATTTGGCAAAACTATTTTAAATGCGGGCATTTTACGCTTACTTAAGCAGCCGTGGTCCGTTTCTTTCGTAAGCAGCCTTGTTCTTGCACAAATTGGTGAATTTTCATTCGTTCTTTCTGATACGGCTTCTTCGGTTGGGCTACTTAACCCTGTCGACCATAAGCTTGTTATTACGCTGACCATTCTTTCTTTGGCCAACAGTCCTTTCTGGATGTCTGTTGCTAAAAAATTCCAATCTGAAGATGGGTCAATTTCACTTCAAAAATTAAAACCAAATACGCATTTTCAAAGCATAAAAAACTTATTTGGAAAGAAACGTGCATAGCCCATCATTTTGTTTAGAAGAATCTTATGAAGGCATTGTTGCTGGGATTGATGAGGCCGGGTGTGGTGCCTGGGCAGGGCCCGTTATTGCTGCAGTTGTTATTTTTTTAGACAGAAATAAGGTTGGGGATATTTTGCCACACCTCAATGACTCAAAGAAACTAAGCAAAAAAGAAAGACTTTATGCTTATGAGGCACTTAGGAAAGAAAACAGTATTCTAATTGGTGTTGGGTCTTCCTCCCAAGAAGAAATCGATCAAATTAACATACGTCAGGCTACCTTAAAAGCGATGTGGCGCGCTGTTGAATCATTAAAGGAAAAGCCCAATCATCTTTTGATTGACGGCATCTCATCTCCAAAATGCGACATTCCCTGCCATACCGTGAAAAAGGGGGATCAAAAAAGTTTTTCAATTGCTGCCGCGTCAATTATTGCCAAAGTCACCCGTGACAACATTATGACATCTTTTGACTTAAAACACCCAGGATACGGCTTTAAAGATAATGTAGGGTATGGCACCCAAAAGCACATCCATGGACTCAAAGAGATGGGAATCAGCACAATACATCGAAAAACCTACAAACCTATCCAGCAATTTCTTGTAGAGCCAGTTTAAGTATTTTTTTCATCAAGGTTGGAAGTGCATAATCTTGAAGCTCTTCAGGAAAGACCCAAAGTCCATCCACAATCGCCGATTCCGCATACCGAACTTCGGCAACCAAAGAAAAATGAGTAAAAACATGTCGTACCTTTTGAGGGAACGGTTTAATGTTTTTTAGTTTTAACCGTACAGCGGGATCATCATTCCCCGAATCCCACCCCTCAGAAGGAAGTGCCATAAGCCCTGATAACAAACCACCACTTAACGATCGTTTCTCAAGAAAAATCCTGCCTTTTCTATCTTGAATAAAGTAAAAAATGCCGTGACGTGTTGGTTTTTCTTTTTTCTCTTGGCGCACAGGAAAAGCTTCTGGATTTTTATTTTTCGCAGAACAAAATTTTTCTAGCGGGCAAATGTCACACTTAGGGGATTTTGGTACACAAACAGACGACCCTAAATCCATTAAGGCCTGAGCATAATTGGAAGGTTGAACTTCTGAGCGTATTTGTGTTGCAAGCTTGTGAATTTCTGACTTTGCTTGGGGAAGGGGTGCTTTTAAAGAAAAAAGGCGCGCGATCACACGTTCAACATTTCCATCAACAACAGTAGAAGGATAATTAAAAGCAATTGACTGAATAGCTGCAGCTGTATATGGTCCCACTCCGGGCAAAGACAACAAATCTTCTTCAGCCGTTGGAAAGACGCCGTCAAATTTTTTTATAATCACCCTCGCCCACTTGTGCAAATTTCTCGCCCGACTGTAATATCCAAGCCCCTGCCATTCATGTAAAACATCGTCAAGCGCGGCATCTGCAAGATGATGAACGGTTGGCCATCTGGAAACAAAACGTTCGAAATACCCTCTTACCGTAGACACAGTTGTTTGTTGAAGCATAATTTCACTAACCCAAACACGATAAGGATCTGTCGGCATCCCCTGAGGATCTCTCCAAGGAAGAAGCCTTTTATGAGAAGCGTACCAATCTAGTAAAGCAAAAGAAACCTTATCCTGAATCAGCTTTTGATCATCATGAAACATTTACGTTCTTGTAACCTCTGAAATAATACTTTAGTCTAGCCTCAAATCTAAAAATTGGAGAGTATAATAATGATTAATCACATCGTCTTGTTTCGGTTTAAGAAAAATATTTCAAATAAAGAAATCAATCAAGTTTTTGAAAGCATTAAAGAGCTTGCCAATATGTTTCCCGGGGTGACTAACTTTTCATGGGGGAAAAATAATAATCAAGAAAATATGTCTGCGGATTATGAATATGCCTTATTTCTGCAGTTTGATTCAGAAGAAACAAGAAGGGCGTATCAACAGCACCCTTTCAATAAAAAGATATCGAAGGAAATTGTTATTCCCGCTTTGTGCACGCAAACTAACCCAGCCGTTGTATTCGATTTTTCGTGCAACGGCCAGGTCAGTGCGTAATGGGTTAGCTTTTGCAAAGTTTGGTAGAAATGACACCAAGATAGATCGCGCTTACTGCAACCAAAGCATAAACCGCTTTCGTAAGAACAGACGCGTATCCAAAGATTGTTGTAACAAGATTAAAGTCAAGAAGTCCAACCAGACCCCAGTTTAAGCCGCCAACAACAACGAGCGCTACAGCCACCCAGTCTACTAGTGTTAGTTTTTCCATATTTTTACTTCCTTTGATTACCAGTTAAACTTATATAATTAGAGTTTATTTTGGGCAACGAAACAAGAAAAAAGAATTAAGAAAAATGAAAGCCTAATCAATACAGTGAAAAATAAAGCACATTTATCATTTAGATGAAATGCGTAAAACAGTTCCATAGATTACAAATAGAAAAATGCTCATAAGCAAAAAGAAAAGAGGCATAGGATACAGCGTACCATTATGCAATAACCCCATAATATACGTTACTGATGCCGTAAATGTGTAATAGAAAAACCCTAAAAAGGAAGACGCTGTCCCCGTTGCATGTTCATAATCTTCAAGGGCAATTGATAAAACATTCGGTGTTGTCATGGCGATACCAAAGATTGTGATCATCATTGAAATCAAAGTTACAGGGATTAGCTGTGCCGAGTTATAACCATAAAAGGTGGTTAAAAAAAGAATCATTGCAGAGAAAAAAGAAGTCCCTCCCAAACAAAACGAAAGTCCTCTCTTAATAATTTCTTTTGTTGATTGTGTGCTGTGCAAGTACTTCGAATAAAGAGCACCCGAAAAACCACTTACAGCCATTAAAATAAAAGTCGATCCATATAACTTTGGACTAAGGCCCAAATTACGCATTAAGTAAAAGGGGCCTTCAGAATAATAAGAAAACGCAATACCATTCGCGCCGCCGACAAGAGATGTGCAAGCAATAATTTTCTTATCGGTAATCATACTTTTTAAAACATCTAACAAGCCAGCTTTGTTTTTCTTGAGGTTGGGATGATGCGTTTCCTTTAAGTCTTTCCAAGAAAAAAACCACGCAAAAAACCCACACAACCCCAGAAATGTAAAAATGTAATTCCAGCCAAAGAATTCATCAATTAATCCTCCCAAAACAGGGCCTATGGCCGGGGAAAAGGAAATGGCTCCGCCGACAAGGGAAAACACCTTTCCGCGCTCCTTGCCCTCAAACGCATCACGTGCAATCGATTGACCAAGCACGCTACCTGTACTGCCGCCAAATGCTTGAACAAAACGCCAAAACAGAAGGGATTCAATACTTTTTGACAAGAAACACCCAAAACAACCAACAATAAAAATACAAGTCCCCATCAGCAAGCACGGACGTCGGCCTTTTGCGTCAGAAATACGGCCCCAAAACAAGGTGCCTACACCCATTCCAAACAAATAAATAGAAAGTGTATACTCTGCCAGTGATTCCGATATATTAAAAAAAGATGCAACGCTTGGAAGAGAAGGCGTATAAACAGTTTCAGAAAACTGCGGCAACGCAGCAATTAGTATAAGCAGCCAAAGCGCCGGTTTAATGACTTTAGGCAAAATGCTCTCCGTTGGTTATTTTTTAGAAAGAAATGTCTTTTCCAGCCAGTGAATATCATACTCACCTGACAACATTTCGTTGTCAACAACCAACTTACGATGCAAAGGAAGTGTCGTTTCAACCCCTCCAATAACAAATTCTGACAAGGCTCTTCTTAGGCGATTTAAGCAGTCGTTCCTGTCTTTTCCATGCACAATAAGTTTGGCCGCTAGACTGTCATAATAAGGAGGAATGATATATCCGTTATAAAGGGCACTATCAACACGCACACCAAATCCACCGGGAATATGGTAATGCGTCACTTTTCCTGGGCAAGGCATGAAATTATCAGGATTCTCTGCATTTACACGACACTCTATCGCATGCCCTCGAAATGCGACATCTTCCTGAGAAAAACCAAGCGGTTCGCCCGCAGCAACACGAATTTGATTCTGAACTAAATCTAAACCAGTAATCATTTCAGTCACAGGGTGTTCAACCTGAACACGCGTGTTCATCTCGATAAAATAAAACTGCCCATTTTCATAAAGAAACTCAATTGTACCTAGGCCTTGATATCCAAGGCCTTTCATTGCTTTGGCAACAATCGAACCAATTTCCTTTCGTTGATCATCAGAAATAACAGGAGAAGGGGCTTCTTCCCATAACTTTTGGTGACGACGTTGAATAGAACAATCTCTCTCGCCCAGGTGCACCACATTTCCAAAATGGTCAGCCAAAACCTGGACTTCAATATGCCGTGGCTTTTCTAAATACTTTTCAATAAAAACTTGATCATCACCAAAGTTTGCCTTGGCCTCTAAACGGGCAAGATGATAACCTTCACGAAGCTCATTATCATTGCGAGCCACCTGCATACCCTTTCCGCCGCCGCCTGACTTGGCTTTTACTAACACAGGATAGCCTATGTCATTGGCCACCTGAATAGCGACATCTTCTGTGTCAACAGCCCCGTCAGATCCGGGCACAACAGGAATACCCAACTCTTTTACTTTTGCTTTACCTGTTACCTTATCTCCCATTAATGCGATATGGTCAGGTGAGGGGCCAATAAAGGTCATACCATGATCTATAACCATTTGGGCAAAATCAGCGTTCTCTGAAAAGAACCCATAACCAGGGTGAACGGCATCTGCTCCTGTAATTTCAGCAGCCGATAAAATGCGAGGCATATTAAGATAACTGTCTTTACTTGGTGCCGATCCAATACACACACGTTCGTCTGCTAAACGCACGTGCTTCGCATCTGCATCAGCCTTAGAATGCACCACAACAGAGCCTATATCCATCTCACGACACGCTCTTAAAATTCGAAGGGCAATTTCGCCACGATTGGCTATAAGAATTTTTTTAAACATCTATACCGGCTATCTAGTTTATTCAATCAAAATAAGCGGCTGATCAAACTCAACGGGCTGACCATCTTCCACAAAAATTTGAGAAACTTTTCCAGATCTTGCTGCCTTGAGAGGATTCATAACCTTCATGGCCTCAATAATCATAAGTGTTTGCCCTTCTTTAACTGTGGCACCCACAGAGGTAAAAGCAGGATCCCCCGGTTTCGGAGACAAATAGGCCGTTCCCACCATTGGAGAACGAATTGCATTTTTTGCAGCATCTTTTGGCGCACTTTCTTTGTCTGCCTGCTCAGGAGAGGGTAGAGGTTGAGAAATTGCTTGAGACGGATAATGCATAGGGGGAACAGTATAATTTGCAACTGCTTGTTGCCGTGCAACACGAATACGGCACCCATCTACTTCATACTCAATTTCTGACAAATCATTTTCTTTAAAAAGATTGGCTAACTCTCTTACTGCCTCAGAATCAATCTTAACCTTTGATTTAGGGGATGATTTATTTTCTTTTTTTGTATTCATGAACTAACTTTCCTGTTCTCCTCTTACTTAGAAACCTATATCGGAAACCACACATCAACGCAAGATTTTATACAATTAGCATATAATGTCTTACAGCAAGTAAAGACTATAGGTAAAGAGATGGATTAAGAGGTTTTCCATTTCGCCTTACCTCAAAGTGTAATTGAGGTGTGGTCACAAAGCCCGTACTGCCTACCGATCCAATTCTTTCTCCAGGGCACACACTTTGCCCTTTTTTGACAGAAATTTTACTTAAATGACCATAGGCCGTAATCCACCCTCCCTTATGTTTAATTAAAATTAAGTTTCCATAGCTTTTGATATCATTTCCACAATACACAATGACCCCATGATCACCTGACACAACTGACGCTCCCTCTTTGGCCTTAATATTAATACCATCATTGTATAGCCCCGATCCTTTGGGGCCATACCCCGATATAATCGGCCCTTTGACAGGCCTTTTGAAGTGTGTCCCCGATCTCTTAGGTAAAACACGTAATTTCTTCCGTAACTCTTGCTTAGAGAGCGATCCATAGTTTTTCTTAGTGGAAGGAGGAGTGCTTAAAACTTCTTCCTTTACAACAGGGTTAATGGGTGAAGCGGGCAAAATAAGTTTTTGCCCTTCTTTTAGCCTGTAAGGCGGTTTAATTTTATTTTGACGCGTAATGGAACTAAGTGAAACATTATGAAGCTCTGCAATTTCATACAAATCTTCATTTTTGTGTACAATATGAATACGAGGGCCTAATAGAGTTAGTGATTGCCCTGCCTGCAACGCATAGGGTGCTCCCAAATGGTTAACTTCAATAATGTTCCTTATGGGAACAGCATATCGTTCTGAAATTGTACTTAAGTTGTCCCCCTCCTGTACAATTATTTTCTGAGGCATGCCTGCACTAAAGCGGAGCGTTTTCCGATTCCATATAGATGGTTCTATTTCAGAAACACCACTGCCATCAGCCACAAACTTAGACGGCAAAGAAATAGGGGCTAAAGAAACCTTATGAATTTCATATGGCGCATCCGCACGTACACAAATAACGCAAAAAACCCCTAAAACACCAAATGTATTAATTAAATTTTTTAACAAACTTCGCATACGTTGCATCATGCGTCAGATCAAGGTGAAGGGGCGTAATAGAAATCTTTTTCTTGTTCATTGTCGCCAAATCACTTTCATCATCAATATCAACCATATCAGGCACAGGGCCAATCCAGTAATAAGGCGGCAAGCCTCTTGGATCCTCTGCTTTAATCAGACTTTTATAGTCTGGTCGGGCACCTTGACGGGCAACTTCATACCCTTCAATGCTTTCAGGCGGCACATCAGGAAAGTTCACATTAATCAAGACTTCATTCGGCCACCCTTGGTCCAACAACATTTGAATAATTTTCAACCCATGCTGCTCTGCCGTTTCCCACTTGATAGGGTTTCCAAGCGAACCAGCCTGACTAAGTGCAATTGCAGGAACGCCTAAAAGAGTAGCTTCCATCGCTGCCGCAACAGTACCAGAGTACGTGACGTCATCTGCCAAGTTTGCCCCCGCATTAATACCAGACAAAACAAGGTCAGGTTTCTTATCCTTCATTATTTCCTTTACTGCCATCAATACACAATCTGTAGGAGTACCATCAACCGCCCACTTCTTTTCGTCTATTTTTTTAGGTCTTAAAGGGCGATGAATTGTAAGCGAGTGTGCAGTCGCGCTTTGCTCTGTCGCCGGGGCAATAACCCACACATCGTCTGAAATTTTACGCGCCAATTTTTCCAGAATTTTAATGCCCGGAGCATACAAACTATCATCATTTGAAATCAAAATACGCATTTTTTTATTGGCTTTACCTGTCATTTTTTACCTCTTTTTTTCCATTCATATAAGGGACTAACACATCAGGAACTTTGACAGACCC
This sequence comes from Holosporaceae bacterium UBA5542, assembly GCA_002426825.1. Taxonomy (GTDB): domain Bacteria; phylum Pseudomonadota; class Alphaproteobacteria; order UBA7879; family UBA5542; genus UBA5542. The sequence continues at coordinate 4,088 of DINK01000047.1, read as the reverse complement.
ATCTTCTTGCTGATAATTTTCAATCACAGCAATCAATGCACGGCCCACAGCAATTCCTGATCCATTCAGTGTATGCAAAAAAACTGGCTTTTTACTATTTTCAGATCTATATCGCCCGTTCATGCGCTGCGCTTGGAAAGAACCACAATAAGAACAGCTGGAAATTTCCCGGTATGCTTTCTGGCCTGGCAACCACACCTCAAGATCATATGTTTTTTTGGCAGAAAACCCTACATCACCGCTACAAAGCTGCATTACACGATACGGCAATTGAAGTGCATCAAGAATGGCACAAGCGGCAGAAACCATATGTTTAAATTCATTTTCTGCCTGCTCGGCCGTCGTAAGAGACACAAGCTCAACCTTATAAAATTGATGCTGTCGCAACATGCCGCGTGTATCTTTCCCTGCAGAGCCAGCTTCAGATCTAAAACAAGCCGTATGGGCCGTATAACGCAGTGGCAGCAACTTTTCATCGATAATCTTATTTGCGGCTAAACAAGTTAACGGCACCTCAGCAGTGGGAATAAGCCAATGACCTTTTGTTGTTTGAAAGGCATCTTCTGAAAACTTTGGCAGCTGCCCCGTTCCATACATTGCCTGATCTTTNNAGACACAAGTTCATAACCCATCTTAGATGTATGCGTATCAACCATAAACTGTGCCAAGGCACGCTCTAATTGGGCTAAGCCCCCCTTTAACACAACAAACCTACTACCTGAAAGGTCAGACGCACCCTGGAAATCCATCAACCCCAGTTGCTCGCCAATTTCAAAATGTTCACGAGGGGTGAATGAAAAGTCTCGACACACGCCCTTTTTCAAAACCTCCACATTATTTTCTTCGCTGGCACCATCTGGCGTATCTGAAGAAAGTGCGTTAGGAAGCTCGGCTAAAACAGAGGAAATCTGATCACGAATTGCTCTTTCTTCCTCTTCCAGGGCAGGGATTTCTTTTTTGATTCGACTACCATGTTCAATGAAAGGTTGTGCGTCTTCACCACTTTTTTTAGCTTGGGCCATTTGTGCAGCTACCTGATTCCGCTCTTGCTGTAAAGATTGTAGCCTTTCAATGACAGTTCTTAATTTTTTATCTAAATCTAATACCCGACCTGAGCAAGAGGGCAAGCCTCTTCTTTTAAGGTGCGCATCAAACTGCTCAGGATTGTCTCTAATTTCTTTTATATCGTGCATTTTACTATCTGAATTCTCACAACTATACGCTGGGAAGCTATCTTAGAAAAGATTTTTTGTCATTTCCTTTGAATAAAACTTTGAAGAACTTTTTTAGGGCCCGTGTGATCAAAGTCAATTAGCAAGCGATCACTCTCCACATGCGTAATAACACCGTACCCAAACTTTACATGAAAAACCCGTTCACCCACACGATAGATTGATCGCGAAACAGGCAAACTTTCAGAGGCACTAATTGCTGAAGGCGCACGAGATGCCGCACGGTGATTCAGGATAGGTGCATCCAAAAAACAGATATGTGACTCGGGAAGTTCTTTTATAAACCGAGAAGGGGGGTTATTCTGCCATTGCCCATGTACACGACGGTTTGAGGCAAATGTTATAAATGCATTCTCTTTGGCACGGGTTAAGGCCACATAAGCCAATCTTCTTTCTTCCTCAAGCTCTTTATCAATAGAGTCAGCTAACGTACGTTGAGAAGGGAAAATACCTTCTTCCCAGCCTGCTAAAAATACTGTTTTAAATTCCAACCCTTTCGCCGCATGCATTGTCATTAATGTCACGAATTCTTCTGTGGTATTTTGCGCACTTTCCATTACAAGACTTACATGCTCAAGAAACTCGCTTACTGACCCAAACTCAGCGATTGCATCTACAAGCTCTTTCAGATTCTCTAAACGACCATCTGCATCTGGTGACTTGTCTTGCTTCCACATGGCCGTATATCCCGACTCATCAAGAATGACTTTCATCAACTCTTCTGGGGCAAGCGAGACTTGCATGGCAGCCCAACGTCGAACATCATTAATGAAGCACCCCAGTGCTGTTCTAGCTTTTCCTTTAATTTCGTCTGTTTCAATGATTTTTTCAGCCACTTCAAATAAAGACAGGCCTTCGTGACGGCCGACCATGTGCATTTTTTGAAGCGTAGCCTTACCAATACCCCGACGAGGCAAATTAATAATTCTTTCAAAGGCCAAATCATCTTTCGCAAGATAGACAAGGCGTAAATAAGCCAATGCATCTCTTATTTCTTGGCGTTCATAAAAACGAAACCCCCCAATAATGCGATAAGGAATAGACATCGACATGAACACTTCTTCAAATTCACGCGTCTGAAAGCCTGCTCGCACCAATATGGCCACCTCAGATAAGGGCAATCCCTTCCTTTGCACATTTTCAATTTGTTCGCCAATCCACCGCGCTTCTTCCATACCATCCCAAACGCTTTTCAAAAAAACAGGATCTCCCTTTTTTTGTTCGGTCCACAACGTTTTACCAAGACGTGACTTGTTGTTTGAAATTAAGTTAGAAGCTGCCGCTAATATGGAGGGCGTTGATCGATAGTTTTGTTCTAAACGAATAACTTTTGCGCCAGGGAAATCTTTCTCAAACCGTAAAATATTTCCCACCTCTGCCCCACGCCAACCATAAATTGACTGATCGTCATCACCAACACAGCAAATGTTCTTTGATGTTTGCGCCAAAAGACGTAACCATAGGTATTGCGCAACGTTTGTATCCTGATACTCATCCACCAAAATATATCGAAAACGATTCTGATATTTCGCCAATACATCAGGGAAACGCGTTAGCAACTCGTTGGTTTTCAACAACAAATCATCAAAATCCATTGCNNATATTTAAACCGATCGGCATACTGTGCCAGAACATCTGGATGTAGGCGGAAAATTGTGATGCAGTGCAGCAATAAATCACCAAAATCCGCTGCGTTTAAAACTTTAAGGCGCTCTTGGTACAATTTATAGATATGCAGCGCCTCACGAGAGCGCTCCCAATCTAAATATTGATCTGTAACCTGGCCTGGGTTTAGCCCACGATCTTTCCACCCATTAATAATGCTGACAAAAATTTTAGCCGTCTTTTTCTTGTCATCTATCTTTTCAACCTCTAAAAGCTGCTTAATTACACGTTCTTGATCATCGGTATTTAGAATCGTGAAATTCGACGTAAGCCCCACAAGCTCTGGGTGTCGCCGCAAAATACGTGCTCCAATTNNCCATAATCCATTTATGTCACGCCCTAACATTTTTGCCGTACGCTCTTTCATTTCAAGCGCTGCTTTATTGGTGAATGTCACGGCTAAAATTTCAGAGGGGTACGCTTTCTGCTGTGCCAAAATATTCACCAAGCGAGAAATAAGGACACGTGTTTTTCCCGTGCCAGCCCCAGCCAGAATTAGAAGAGGGCCCTCGGTAATTTCCGCCGCCTCTCGCTGAGCAACATTCAAAGAGCTTAAAAAAAAGGGTGATTTATCCATTTATTATTATTTAACCGGCATAATTCAGGTATGAAATCTTGATCGCACTATTCATAATATTGTATACATCAATAAGTTGATCATAGAAAGTGGGAATCACCTTGAAAACATATAAAAGAACGTGGCAAAAAGCCTTTTTTCCTTCGATTATCCTTTGTATAGCACTTGCGCTTTCAGGGTGTAAAAACGAAAAAGAAGATAAATACGAAGAAAAGCCAGTAACGGATCTTTATAAAAAAGCCACGACCGAGCTTAAAGAAGGGAATTTTAAAAGCGCGGCAAAAAACTATGAAGAGGTTATTCGACAACACCCCTATTCAAACTATGCCATGCAAGCACATATTATGGCAGCCTATGCCCATTATCGAGCAATGGCCTATGAAGATGCCGTTGCAAGCGTAGATGCCTTTATACAGCTATACCCCAACAATAAACATGTGCCCTATGCTCATTATCTAAAAGCACTTTGCTATTACAACCAAATTTCTAGTGTCGAACGTGATCAGCGCATCACGGAATCTGCCGAGTACGCCCTGCAAGAACTTGTCCGTCGTTTCCCATACAGCCCTTATGCCAAGGATGCGCGTCTTAAATTAGACCTAACACGTGAACAT
>DINK01000045.1 GCA_002426825.1 Holosporaceae bacterium UBA5542 | reverse complement strand
ACTGGAATAATACGAGATGAAAAGATCACCACATCCCCTGGGCCCATGCTTACATCAGGATGTGTTTCTGAAGCAATTCGATTCAACGCCGCGCGGTGCTCTCCCTGGCTTCCAGAACATAAATATAAAACTTTATTACGCCCATACTTTTTGGCATTAGAAAGCGTAAGAAAAGGTGGTACATTTTTTAAATAGCCAAGCTTTCTTGCAATTTCATTAATACGTGAAAACCCACGCCCTAGAATGGCTACGTGGCGCCCATGCTTTTTAGCAGCAAGGGCGATTGTTTGAAGCCGCGCCAAATTTGAAGCGAAACATGTGACAAAAACAGCATTCTTTTTATATGATCCAATTAAGTCCGAAAGATTTTCTTCAACTTCTTCTTCAGAACCAGAGTCACCTTCACGAAAGACATTGGTTGAATCGCAAACCATTGCATCCACACCAGCGTCACCTATTTTTTTAAGCACTTCTTCTTCAACAGGCTTTCCAATTAAAGGATTGGGGTCAATTTTCCAATCCCCAGTGTGAAAAACTTTTGTGTTACCTGCCTGAATCAGTGCACCATTGGGTTCGGGCACAGAGTGCGTTAGTGTCACCAAATCAATTTTAAAAGGGCCTATATCAATCTTACCTTCAAGAGGCACTTCGTGCAGATATCCTTCTATGTCTATCTGCTGATCATTCATTTTGTGACGAATAAGCTCTGCCGTGAAAGGCGTGGCATACATAGGACACTTAAACCTACTCCACAGATATGGGATAGCCCCAATATGATCTTCGTGTCCGTGCGTCAAGAAAAGCCCACAAATTTTATCTTTTTGCTCAATTAAATACTGTGGGTTTGGCATTAATACCTCAACCCCAAGGCGATCATTAAATGTGATACCCATATCGACCAACAACCATTTATCACCATATCGATAGGCATTTAAATTCATGCCAATTTCGCCCGCCCCTCCCAAGGGTAAAAAATAAAGTGCGTTCTTATCTACGCCCATTTGAATCTCCTAAAAAACTATCCAAAAAAAACCTCTCCCGTAGAAAATACCATCGATTTTCCATCTTCATCTTTTAAAACCAATTCCCCTACATCACTGATAGTCTGAAATTCGCCTATGTGCTTGTGTTTTCCTAAAGAAATACTAACCGTTGAATCTTTGTGCAAGCTATTTGATATCCATGAATTTTTAATCTTTGAAAAACCATTGTCAACCCAAGAGCTATAATCAGCCAAAAAAATCTTTAAAAAAACACGTCGAAATAAATGGAGATCAAGATCTAACCCAAGCTTTTTTAGATTGGCAGAGGGCACATGCGAAGGATTCGAAACAAAGTTAATTCCGACGCCGATACATAAATAAGGCTGACCATAGTCATGAAATTCCAACAAAATGCCCCCCAATTTTTTTCCTTCAATATAAAAGTCATTAGGCCACTTAAGTTTAACAGGAAGGGTTTCCTTAAATTCTTGTAGCGCTTTCACAACAGAAACCCCTGTAACAAAAGACATTTGCCCTCTTTTATCAAGAGCGTAAGGAAAATAGAGGGCAAGTGTTGAAAAAAAATTACCTTTTTTTGACACCCAGTTGCGGCCAGCCTTTCCTCGACCCGCGCTTTGTAAGCCTGCTTGAATAAAATGAGGCACTTTCTCAGGTGTGCTTGCATTTTTTTTTGCCCAAACCCTTGCATCCTCCATCGTGCTATTTGTGTGTTCAATCCATTCGTATGTATATTCCATCAGCTACTCCATGAACCACTGGTTACTGTGGAAATAAAACTAATGATGTGCCTATGAAACAAAAAGAAAAAGGTCAAAAAGGTGGGCACAACAAGCCAGGAACTTTTCCAATTTTCCGTGAGGTCAAGCTGATTGTATCCTTTTGAAAAATACAGAAGCCGCATAACATGAAAGTACTGAAAAGAAGACAATACGATACATAAAAGAATAATGGCCACATAGATCCAGCCCTTAAAAATCAACTCTTTTAGCACATACAGCGTTGTCCAGAACCCTGAAGNNAGGTGGCACAGAAGCCAAAGAAAGTAAACATATCGCCAATATGATTGCTGTGGCAGGGTGCTTTTGTCCCAACCCAGAAATTTGACTTAATGAAGAAATGTTCATGTCGTTTATACTTACATTAATTAAAAAATAAATTAATGTGGCGCTATTAATTAAAAATAGCACTGAATAAAATAAGGCAGCATTAAGCCCATTCACGCTACCTACGGAAAGGCACATCAGCACAATGCCCATGTAAAATAAAATGATAGAAGATAGAAATTTACGGATATTATCCTGAAATAAAATTGTTAAGCTTGCCCATACTAGGCTTAAGAAACCTCCATAAAATAAAATATTTCCCCAAATAATAATCAAGCTTGAAAAACACTGCGTCACAATCACGCCAAAAATGAAAAGCGTAGATAAGGACTGGCAAATGACGTGCGCCACCCCTGCCCGAGGCAAAAACAAAGGTATTGTGTTTCGAAAAAAACAAAAAGGGAAAACGCGCAACCTATTAAATACGTAAAAAACAACCATAAAGAAGCTTATTCTTGCCCAATTTTGATAAGGCGCCCCCAAAGAAGTGGCAGCATAAACCGCCTTTTCAATACTTGAAAAATGAAGCGATCCTGCCCCCAGATACATAGCAACAAGGGCTATCGCCAAAACAAGAAGAGAAACCAAATCAAAAACAATATNNACAATATGTTTAAGAAAGTCTTTTTTTGCATTTTTTCCATCCTCTTCTCGATAGGACAAAAAGAAAAAGGAAATATGCTGCAAAACAAAAACAAGATACAGAAAAAGAAAATTTTGGGCACTTACCGCTAATAGACACGAAAGCAAGTGTAAGGAGGAAAAAAATAAATACTCGAAAGAGGAAATCCAGTCTCTTTGCAAACTCCTTCGAATAATACGTAATTTGAATCCTAACCAGACAGATCCCATAAAAAAGAGCAAACTCTTCACAAAAACAGTGAGCTGCGTAACCCCAGCAAAAGGCAGAAAAAAGTTTTCGTTAAAATCACTTGGCACAGAAAAGAAAAAATAAAGAACAGCAACAAAAGTTGCTGCATAGGCCGCTTGAAAAAGATAACTCGGATATTTAATAAGAAAATTTTGCTGCTCAGGCAAATCTGTCTGCGCCGACATTCCCCAAAAATATGCAAAGAATATTAAACCAACGGTTATTATTTCAGGAAAAAAAGAAAAAACAGTTAAGTGAATCATAATATTTTATGTATTTACTATAATGGAACAACCCGGGCAATCTTATGTGCCGCACCAATAAATGGCTCAGGGTAAAGCCCTAAAAGCAACGTCAAAAGAATAAAAAAAGAGGAGAGATAAATTTCTCTTTTTTGCAAATCCTCTAAACTTCTAATCATGGCTTCAGAAATAATACCAAATACCGCCCGCCTGTAAAGCCAAAGCACTGTAATTGAAAAAACAAGCGCACTTAAAAACACAATACATTGGCCCAAGAACCCAGGCGATATTNNAAAGGTGATCCTGGCATAATGGATAAGAAATAGCATCCTATAAAAAATAAAACCGAAAACCACGGCATAACTGACGCAATGCCACCTAAGAATTTAATTCTATCTGTATTCAGTCTTCGCGTTACAGTGCTTGCGATATAGTAAACACCTGGAACTGTAAGAGCTGTAATAAAAATGTGATAAATGCCTATTGTCATCAGCTTCTTTTGTAAAAGAAAAATACAAAATAACCCTAACGAGGTATGCGCCAAATCAATATGCGCAAATAGGCGATTGATATATCTTTGGCTATACAGCCCTATCATAATGTACACAAACCCAGAAAAAAAGAACCACTTTAGGTAAGGCCCTAGCACAAAAATAGCGTCATGAAAGAAAGAAAAATTATAGCGCAAAAGCGCATAGATGCTTAATTTCGTAATAGCACCCGTCAGAAGCATGGAAACAGGCGCATGTGTGTTCGTATAGGTATGCGCAATCCATGTATGAAAAGGAAATACAGGAATTTTAACAAGAAAAGAAAAAAGAAATCCCATGAACAAAAACAATTGCATTCTTAACGGAAGGGATTTTTGAAGAATGTCCACAAAAGAAAAGGTTCCCAACAAATCGTACAGTTTAAGCATGGCAACCAGCAAAAAAATCGATCCCAGCAATGTATAAAGCACATTTTTCATGCCTAAATCTTCTTGAAAATTTTCTTTTTTTAGGTTGCTTAGAAAGTATACAGGCACCAATACACTTTCAAAAAATATATAAAATACTAAAAGATTTAAGGAGCATAAGGCCCCCAATATCAGCGTTTCTAAAACAAGCAACAAGAAGATGAAGAACTTTAATTCCCGCACTTCATAATCCCACGATGCCAACATGACTAAAGGAAAAAAGAAAGTGGTTAAAAGAATAAATCCAAGAGACAAAGCATCGACACCTAAATGATATTCAAGCCCCAAAGCCTTTGTGATCACATGTCTTTCACTTAATAAAAACCCTGATCCCGAATAGTCTTTGCATATACAAAATACAGCCACAGATAAAAGAAAGGTTGCCGCTGTCACCCAAAGGCCTACTTGTCGAGCATTTTTGGCAGAAACACTCTGATCTATCAGCACCACAAAAATAGCACCCAACAAAGGCAAGAATACAAGAACAGATAGCAATGGAAGTGTATGTAAATCCATTCACAAAACCTGAGAAACAAAAGCCAAAAAAGCTATGATCAAAAAAATAGAAAGCATTTGGTAAGAAAAGACTCTCTTAAAGTTTGGCGTCATTATTTTGCTTACAGAACTCAGAAAGCCAACAGTGCCATTAAAGAAATTTTCCTCAAAAAGAAAAACATCCACACGACGAGAGAAAAATTCAGACACTATCTTAAAGGGAACAATAAAAATATATTCATAAGCAGCAGAAAAAGAATCCTCGGCTTTTTGGATAGCTGTCACAAAAAAAGCATTGTGAAAAATGCGATATAGGAGATCATTTTTCATAAATAGTCCCAAACAAAAAGGCGCTAAAGAAAAGGCACAAAAATAACCCAGAAAATATAAATTATGGAATTGCTTTTGTTGAAAAAATGTTCCCACCTCAAAAAGCAATAACAATAAAACAATTACTCCCAAACCCAAGCAAACAAGATATAAAGCCTCCTTTCCTTTCAACATCCAAAACTTTTTCCAGGAAATTTCCCTTATCAACGCACCCCATCGCAGAAAAAAGACAGTGGAAAAAAAAGAAAATATAAAAATATAAACACTTTGAACAATTATATTCGCTCTATCAAAGCATGTGGCGAAAAAAAACAGAAGCCCACCGACAAAAGCCAATAAGCTTAACGCGAACGAAAAAAATACAAAGATGGTTTTCCGTGACAGTGCTTGATTGATGTCTTCCCGAAAGAAAAAAGATTCTATAGCGCTATTTGCTAAAAATAAGAGCGCTAAGACATACGAAGCAAAAAGCAAAAAAGAAACGATATTTTCAATGCGTGATGTGCACGCAATACAGATCAAAGAAGTAGCTCCCAAAAAACGGTACAAGGACTCTGTAACCCCCCTCAAACCAACGCCTTCAAAAATATAGCCACAGGCACTTATCAAATGAAATACACCCAATGCCATAAATCCAAGTTTCAAAGGTTGAGGAAAACGTAACAAATACGGTGAGGTATAAATAATTATTGGAACCAAAAAGAAAAAGTTTTTTTGGAAAATAAAATAAAAATCAGATACAGAACTCTTTTCTTTCCGCCAAAAATTAAACCCTACAACATTTACTTTCTGAAGAATTAAAAAGAAAATTGGCACACAATAATAAATATCAATCACACCGCCAAAGTCCAATTTGCCTAAGGGAGAAAATCCCCATACCATACAAGCAAATAATGTGAAAAATTCTAGGATTTGATGTGTGAATGAAGCACGGTTCACATGTGAATCTTCATGCATAAATGTATTAATAAGGTATCCCATCACCGACACCCCGCCCAAAGACAAAAGAAATGAAAAGAATGACTGCGCTGTTGCCAACATTAAAAAGAAAAATAAAAGAAGGCCAAGGTATGCGACATATTTTTTTACATCTGAGATTTTTTGCCCCAGTACTATCCAATGAAATAAACCGCACAAAACTGAGACAGATGTAAAAATACTTACCACCTTAACTGCGTGCCGTCCTATTACCCCAGAAAAAACAAAAGGAAACTCTTTGCTGCATTCGGAATGCAATGGCCACTGAAACGGACTTAAAAAAAGAAAGATTCCCAGAAGAATCAAAAAAAATACTAAAGAAACAATAGGTACAATTAAATTGAAAGGACGTCTTTCATCGGAAACAAAATAAAAGGAACCAGCCCCCACTAAAGGGCATAAAAATAATAAAGTAGCCAAAAATCCTTTGATACTGAATTCAATCATCAAAATCATCAAATGTTATGTGAGCGTCCTTATAAAACTTCACAAAAAAAGACCAAGCAACCAAAACAAATACAGAAACACTCATAAAAACGAAAAAAGATAGAACGCAACCTTTAAGAGACTGCCTGTAGTGGGAAACGGTCACAAGAAAAATAACAATACCTAAAAAAGAGATTTGTACTGCTGTCAGTAAGCGAATAAAGCTACGCTTGTGAAGTAAGATAGCCAGCACGCCTACCAAAAAAAGAACAACAGATAAAGCAATGTAGTACCCAAGGGGTGTGTGCATAGTTACCTCTAGAAACATATCCAACTATATATGATTCTTTACTGACGGCCCATCCTTTTGTCTTTAAAATTTGTATATTGCATTATTCGCATAAGAAAAAAGACAACTGCGATATGGGATTTTTTTTAAACTCAGCGTATTACATCAGTCATAGGTCGTGTGACCTAGAAAGTTCTGGGCGCAACGCCCAGAAATTTGGAAACTTTTAGTTTTCAAATTTTTACGCCCTAAGGGGCGTAAAAGCCTCCCTGTTAGACTTTGTGGGGCGGGGTAAAACCCGCCCCATTTTTTATTATTTAACTGATTGACGCCCCCCCTCTAAAAAAGACATATTTGTACCATGAAAAAAGTCCATTTTCTTGCAAGCAATTCCGAGCAATCGCAAAAAGCTTTATCATCACTTTTAGAGCAGTACCCTCAGNNTCCTCAAACCGATCCTGAATCCGCAGAAATCTATGCTGTTATTGGTGGAGATGGGTTTCTGCTGCGTGCTCTGCATACACTTCCCAGTGGTGCGCAAGTTTACGGTATCAACACAGGTGGTGTCGGATTTCTTCTGAATAGATTTGAGACCAATCTCTATCAAGCACTTGAAAACCTCATTCGCGTCCCTCTTTTTCCTCTTATGGCAGAAATTCATGCGGACGGCATTGTGCACGTTGAACAAGCCTTTAATGATGTTTCTCTCACCCGATCGGGCAGCCAAGCAACTGAAATTTCTGTACGTGTCGACAACAAGATGTACCTTAAAAAACTTGTGGCAGACGGCATTCTTGTATCTACGCCCTCGGGGAGCACTGCCTACAATCATTCTGCTGGCGGCCCCATTTTACCACTTGAAAGCAATGTTCTTGCCTTAACACCTATTTGTGCTTTTTCGCCACGCTATTGGCGAGGCGCTATTTTACCAGACAGTGCCCATATTGAGTTCTTTGTGCAAAACTCTGATACACGAAAAGCACACGTAACATTAGATTTTAAGGAAATTAGAAATGTGGAAAAAATAATCGTTAAAAAGGATGTTACAAAAAAAATTGATCTCCTATTCTCTCCTAAAAACTCTCTGAAAGAGCGTGTTTTTGAGAGACAGTTTTTAATACAAAGTTGATCCTCTTGCAGAAAAAAAATATCTAAATCATAATTATACATATGAAAGACTTATTAGATAGCATTGAAAAAAATCCTAAAAAACCTAAGGCACCATCTTATTCGGCCAAAGATATCGAGGTTTTAGAAGGGCTTGAACCTGTTCGTAAACGACCTGGGATGTACATTGGAGGAACCGATGAAAAGGCACTTCACCACCTAGCTGCCGAAGTTCTTGATAACGCAATGGATGAAGTTGTTGCGGGGCATGCGGACACAATTCATGTATGCCTTGAAAGTAACGGATATCTTAGTATACGAGATAATGGGCGCGGCATTCCTGTGGACCCGCACCCCAAATTTCCTAAAAAATCCGCACTCGAAGTCATTCTTACAACGCTTCACTCTGGCGGCAAATTTTCAGGTGATGCCTATCAAACCTCAGGCGGACTTCATGGTGTAGGTATATCCGTTGTAAATGCTCTTTCGGAACACTTAATTGTTGAGGTAACGCGCGATCAAAAAACATGGCGCCAAGAATACAAAAAAGGCGTACCTGTCGAGCAAATCTCAATTCAAAAAGATGCCCAAAAACGTCCTGATGGAACATTCGTATCTTTTAAACCCGATCAAACAATTTTTGATAAGCACCCCGAATTGAAGCCTTCAATACTTTATAAAATGGCTCGATCTCGTGCTTATTTGCATAGTGGCGTTAAAATACTTTGGAAATGCGATGCGGTGCACGCTTCTTCTGTTCCTGACACTGAAACTTTTCACTTTCCTGAAGGTATTTCTGACTTTTTGCGCTCGATGCTGGAAAATANNTCCTTACGCCTGACTTTTTTAGAGGAAGTGTTCAATTTCCTGGAAAGGAAGGACGTGTAGAATGGTCTATCGCCTGGATTGACCGTGGAGACGGCAGCCTAACATCATACTGTAATACCGTTGCAACGCCTTCGGGAGGCACCCATGAACTGGGATTTAGACACGCGCTACTGAAAGGTATGCGTGAATTTGGCGATCTATTGAAAAATAAGAAAGCCAGCAAAATTACAGGTGATGACGTTTTGTCACGCAGTGTAGGCGTTGTTTCTGTTTTTATTAAAGATCCACAGTTTCAAGGGCAAACCAAAGAAAAACTCTCTACTTCGCGCGCGACTAAGTTAGTAGAAACAGCTATCAGAGACCACTTTGATCATTGGTTAAGCGATAATTTGAAAATTTCAGAATCTCTTCTTGATTCAATGATTGACTCTGCAGAATTGCGTGAACGACAAAAACAAGAACGCGAAGAGAATCGAAAAACCCCTACGCAACGATTACGACTTCCTGGAAAGCTTGCTGACTGTTCTCAGTCTAAAAAAGAAGGAACAGAGTTATTTTTAGTTGAGGGCGACAGTGCTGGTGGCTCTGCAAAAACAGCCAGGGACCGCGCCACACAAGCCATTCTTCCTTTGCGCGGGAAAATACTCAATNNAATGTTGCGCATGCAACCGCCGATAAAATGCGCAACAACCAAGAAATTTTAGATATTGAAAAAACATTAGGCTGCGGCACTCGCGCTAATTTCAATATAGAAAAACTAAGGTATGAAAAAATTATCATTATGACCGATGCAGATGTAGACGGCGCACATATCGCATCTTTGCTAATGACATATTTTTACAAAGAAATGAAACCACTGATAGAGCATGGGCATCTCTATCTTGCCCAACCTCCTCTTTATAGGCTGCACGGGAATGGAAAAACCTTTTATGTCCACAGCGAAGAGGAAAAAGAAGACATCCTTAAAAAAGAATTTAAAAGCAACGCAAAAATACACATTAGTCGCTTCAAAGGTCTAGGAGAGATGGGTGCTCAGCAGCTTAAAAATACCACTATGAGTAAAGAAAAAAGATCACTTTTGCAGGTAAGCCTTGAACACTTTGAGGGCAAAACAGAAGATAGTCTCGAATCTTTTGTGGAAGACTTAATGGGAAAGAAGCCTGAAAAACGCTATGATTTCATTCAAAAAAATGCCCACTTTGTCGAGAACATAGACATTTAAAGGTCTTTTCTTATTTTTTTCTTGAAAAAATGCGTCAGAGCGCGTAGAAACGCAAGGTATACCTATTTTATCCCGTTTTTTAGGAGAGCTAAAAGTGAGTGAAGCAAGACAATTAGATGTAGTTGAAAGAAAAGATCTGGGCACAGGTGCCACAAGGGCCCTTCGTCGCACAGGCTATGTTCCCGTGTCCATGTATGGCAAAGACCAAACCCCACTAAATCTCTCTATCGAAGAACGTCTCCTTGTGAAGGAAATGAAAGATAAAGGCTTCTATAGCCACCTTTTTGAAATTAAAGTGGCGGGCAACAGCCAAACCGTATTGATCAGGGAAGTTCAAAGGCACCCTGTGAGCGATCGCCCTTTACACCTTGACCTTTTAAAGGTTGATGCAAGTAGCGTTATTAAGGTTGATGTTGCGATTCGTATTCTAAACGAAGAAAAATCTCCTGGGTTAAAAATGGGGGGTGTTATGTCCTTGTTACGCCATGATCTTCCCCTTCTGTGTTCACCAAATCATATCCCTGAGTTTATTGATATTGATCTAAGTGGCTTAAAAATGGGCGCATCTGTACACTTAGAAGATATTAAGCTTCCTGAAAGAGTAAAGGTTGAACATCCAGAAAAAATTGAAACACTCTTAACAATTTCTCAGCCTCGTGTTTCTGCAGGTAAGGGCGAAGGAGCCGCGGGAACAGCGGACGGACCTGAAGCCGAGTAACCATGAAACTGATCGTTGCGCTTGGAANNTGATCATTATGGCATTGCTGACTATCAGGCAAAATTCAAGGGTGCCTTTACCAAAGGCACCATAAACAACTATGAGCTGTATTTCCTAAAGCCCCTCACCTATATGAATTTATCCGGCGACTCTGTTCAAACAATTTGTCAATTCTATAAAATCGCACCTGAAGACATATTGGTTATTCATGACGATTTAGATGTTCCCCTGGGGACAATTAAAATTAAAAAAGCAGGGTCATCTGGTGGGCATAATGGCATAAAAAGCATTGAACAGTGCCTTGGAACACAAAATTTCTGGCGCTTGCGTATTGGAATTGATCGCCCCCCTTCGAAAGAGCAAGTTACAAACTATGTACTTTCAAACTTTACAAACGACGAAATTGGCCACCTGGCCAATCTTTACGATCTGGCTGTTGAAAAGTTTTCTCTTTTATTAGACGAAAGCGCAAGAGCCAATTTTTCATTTTCACTTCAGGAGAAATAATAATGGGATTTAATTGTGGTATCGTTGGGCTTCCTAATGTAGGAAAATCAACCATTTTTAACGCACTAACAGCAACAGCTAAGGCAGAATCCGCCAACTACCCTTTTTGCACCATCGAGCCTAATGTGGGAAAAGTTGGCGTTCGTGATCCACGACTTGAGAAAATTGCGACTATTTCAAAATCCCAAAAGATTATCCCCACAACACTAGAATTTGTTGACATTGCTGGCCTTGTTCGCGGCGCTTCAAAGGGGGAAGGTCTCGGAAACCAATTTTTAGGACATATTCGAAGCGTAGATGCCATCATCCATGTTTTAAGATGTTTCGAAAACGGAAATATCACCCATGTTGAAACAACGGTTGACCCCTTGAGAGACAAAGAAATCATCGATACAGAGCTTATGATTTCTGACATGGAAGCGCTAACAAAAAGAAAAGAATCTATCGCAAAAAAGCTTAAAGCTAATGATGCTGAAGCAAAAGAAGAAACGGCTGTGCTTTTAAAAATCTTATCTCATCTCGAAGCAGGTTATCCAGCGCGCAGTCTTTCTTTAACAGAAGAAGAAGCAACTCATGCAAAAAAGTTTGGTCTGATCACATCTAAACCTGTCTTATACGTATGCAATGTTAACGAAAATGAGGCCAAAACAGGAAATGCCTTAACAGCTTTAGTTGCAGAAATGGCCCAAAAAGAAAACGCAACCCACGTAATCATTTCGGCAGCCATCGAAGAAGAAATTTCCAGTTTAGAAAGCGAAGAAGAGAAAAAAATGTTTCTTGAAGAATTAGGGCTGACCTCTTCTGGGCTTGATAAAGTTATTTCTCAAGGATATCAACTGCTTGACCTTATTACATTTTTTACATGTGGCCCTAAGGAAGCACGCGCATGGACATTAAGAAAGCATCAAACTGCACCACAAGCAGCAGGACAAATTCATACCGACTTTGAAAGAGGATTTATTCGCGCAGAAACAATTTCTTATAATGATTATGTTACGTATGGCGGCGAACAAGGCGCTAAAGAAGCAGGGAAATATCGCTCTGAAGGCAAAGATTACATTATTCAAGATGGTGATATTTTACTATTTAGATTTAATGTGTAGTTTAGTTGAAAAATCATAAAAATATCTAATTTTAAATCGACATTTACTTCGTTATGCTGTGATCAAGGTTAACAACTAACGAGGAGCATAAAATGAAACTTCCTATTATTCTTCCCTAAGTCTCATTCTGAGATCCTTCATCGCAACTAAAAAAGGCCTCACTTTTGTGAGGCCTTATTTTTATCGAAGTTTACTATTACTAGTAGTTAAAATCGAGACAGCGTTGCCAGAAGAAGCAAAGCTACAATGTTAATAATTTTAATCATAGGGTTTACAGCTGGACCAGCTGTATCTTTGTAGGGATCTCCAACTGTATCCCCTGTCACAGCCGCATGATGCGCTTGTGAGTTTTTACCACCATGGTTACCATCCTCAATATACTTCTTTGCATTGTCCCATGCGCCACCACCGGCAGTCATAGACAAGGCCACAAAGATGCCTGTTACAATTGTGCCCAGCAACATCGCACCCAATGCTGAAAAGGCTTGTGCTTGGCCTGCAACAAAGTAAATTACTCCATAAAGCACAGGAGGCGCCAAAAGAGGCAACAACGAAGGCAAAATCATCTCTTTAATGGCTGCCACTGTAAGCAAATCAACAGCTGTGCCATATTCAGGCTTTGCTTTCCCTTCCATAATGCCTTTAATTTCTTTGAACTGACGACGCACTTCAAGAACAACCGCACCTCCAGCACGGCCTACAGCCATCATACCCATTGAACCGAACAAGTAAGGAAGTAGCCCTCCAATAAACAAACCAACAACAACGTACGGGTTTTTTAGGTCAAAAGCACACGTCAAGTTAGGGAAATAATGGGTTAGATCTTCTGTGTAGGCAGCAAACAAAACAAGAGATGCAAGCGCCGCAGATCCAATGGCATACCCTTTTGTAACAGCTTTTGTTGTATTACCAACAGCATCTAAAGCGTCTGTCACCTTCCGAACAGATTCAGGCAGTTCAGACATTTCCGCAATACCACCCGCATTATCAGTTACAGGACCATAGGCATCAAGGGCAACAACAATACCAGCCAAAGACAGCATGATTGTTGCAGCGATTGCGATACCATAAAGCCCTGCCAAAAGATATGAGGACACAATACCAGCCGTAAAAATAATGATAGGCAATGCCGTTGCTTCCATGGATACAGCCAAACCTTGAATAATGTTTGTGCCGTGACCTGTTTCAGAAGCCTTTGCAATGCTTTGCACAGGGCGATATTCTGTTGAGGTGTAATATTCAGTCACCCAAACAAGAGCACCTGTCACCATCAATCCAATCAAAGAGCAACCAATTAATCCTTGAGAAGTAACCATAACATTCCCAACTTGCACAGCAAACCCATCAAACAAATAGGACGTCAAGCCAATCACAAATACACCTGAGAATACAGCACTTGCAATGAATCCTTTGTATAAGGCGCCCATAATATTATTGCTTGCTCCAAGCTTTACAAAAAATGTTCCTAGAAGCGAACCCAGAATACAGACAGAGCCAATAAGAAGAGGATATACCATCAAAAGTGACTTTTCAGGGCCAGTAAACAAAATTGCCCCCATTAACATAGTCGCTACAATCGTTACGACATATGTTTCGAAAAGGTCTGCCGCCATACCAGCACAATCACCCACGTTATCACCCACGTTATCTGCAATAACCGCAGGGTTTCTTGGATCATCTTCCGGAATACCTGCTTCAATTTTCCCTACAAGGTCAGCACCAACGTCAGCTCCTTTTGTAAAAATTCCCCCACCAAGACGGGCAAAAATAGAAATAAGTGAGGCACCAAAACTAAGAGAAACCAAAGCTTCCAAAATAGTGCGCGTTTCCAAGCCTATCTTTTGAAGGAAATAGTAATAAAAGGCTATGCCTAGCAAGCCAAGGCCCACAACAAGCATTCCAGTTACTGCACCTGATTTAAATGACAAAGAAAGAGCGCGCTCTAATCCGGTACGTGCTGCTTCTTCAGTTCTGACATTCGCCCGCACAGAAACATACATACCAATGTATCCAGCAATACCTGAAAGCACTGCTCCCAAAACAAAGCCAATAGAAGCATGCATCCCCATAAGCGGCCACAGTGCAAGTGTTACAACCGCACCCACAACAGCAATTGTTTGATACTGCCTATTTAAATAAGCTTGTGCACCTTCTTGAATGGCGCCTGCAATTTCTTGCATCCGTGCCGTACCTGCAGGCAACTTTAGAATTGAATGCGCCACATAAAGCCCATAAAAAAGAGCCAATGCTCCACTACATACAATAATTAAATTAATATTTTCCGGTGAGAAAATGCTCTCAGTCACTATCATTTTTAAAACCTCATATAAATTTGATAACGTTTTTTATACCCCATTTGGGTAAATGTGGAAAGTTTTTCCTATTTAAACAGGAAAAACCATCAATCAGTAAAGACTTTTTTCTAGACTTAAGTTCAGACAATTACTTTTCTTGTAAATATTTCAATACAACATCGGCCGCTTTTTCACTAGGGCTTTGCCCTGCTGATTTCAACATACTGTGCACACGTGCAAAAGCATCCAATTGTTGTTGGCGTTTTTGCGGGTTACGCAAAACTTTTAACGCCTCAAGAGCAAGCTTTGACCCCGTACAATCTTCTTGAAGTAATTCCGGAATAACGTGACGGCGAAGCAAAATATTAATCATACAGAAATAGCGTGTTTGCACCAAGCGACGCACAAGCCATGCGGATATAGGTGATACCTTATAAGTAATTAACATAGGCAATTTGGCATCTGCTAATTCTAACGCAACTGTACCCGACGCAGCCACAGCAAGATGAGCCGCAGCATAGGCATTTTTTTTATCTTGTTGCTCAGTTATGAAAGCTGTCGGCACATTTGTGACCCACTTCTTTTCATAAGTCGACATTAAATGGGGAAGCGTAGGTATCACAACCCGCATCCGAGGGACTGTTCTCTCTAGAATGTGTAACATATCCAAAAAAACCGGAATGTGGTATTTCAATTCCCCTTCCCGACTTCCTGGCAACAACATAAAAACAGTTTCATTGGCCTTGATGTCATATTTTCTCTGAAAGGCCTGATCATCACCTTCAGACAAACCTTTTTCCGTGATCGGATGCCCAACAAAAGTACACTTTATATTATGTTTTGTGAAATAAGGTGGCTCAAAAGGAAAAAGAGCCATCAGATGGTCCAAAAAAGTAATTTTCTTGGCTCTTTTTTTCTTCCATGCCCACACCGTCGGCGCCACATAGTGTACGAGCTTTACGNNGGCCCAGCTCCTCTATCCTAGAAAGTGTTTCCTTAAGGCGTTTGCGAATGGCCCAAAAGCGTCCTATAACTTCTACAAAGCCCATAATGCTCAATTCTTGAATGTTATAAAAAGAATTCAGGCCTTCTTTTTCCATCAAAACGCCCCCAACACCGTGAAATGTTGCATTCGGCACCTTGTTTTTTAGGGCGCACATCAAACTTGCACCCAAAATGTCGCCCGAAGGTTCGCCCGCGACAAGAACAATTTTAGGTTTCTTTTTTATATCCATAGACAAAAATATTTTTTTCGTTTGCTTCTTTAATAACTTCTTCCTTTTCAAGGATTAAGCCTCTTTGGGCTTCCAAAGACACTCCCTTATACCCGTAAGTTGATAATTTCTCAATTGTTTCTGTGCCAATTACTGGTAAATCAACCCGCTGTTCTTGCTGTGGTTTCATCATTTTTACAAGAATAGCTTCAGAAACGTCATATTTTTGGGCCACATTTTCCAGCATTGCATTTGTCCCCCTACTATCTTCTTTGGCTAAGATTTTTGATCCAGAAACAATTACACCCTGCCCTCGATCTTGGGCGCCATGACTTTGCGCCGCACGCGCGCCCAGAATGATCGCTTCCAAATTTTTTTTAGACGGCCTAATTTTTCCCACAACACCAGCCGGCATAAGAAGACTTGGCATTAAATCATGAGGCCCCACAACATTAAACCCTTCTTTTTCAAAGAAACGCACCAAAGAAGAAAGAAGCGCATCATCCTTAAAGAAATTCAAAAGAAGGCGCGTCATCCACACAAGACCTTTCAAGTCTAACTTCAAAAGCCCCCAGGTAGGACGCCTCACATACCCGGCAAAAACCAGTGTGCTCACACCACGGCCCTTTATCAGTTGAATACTTTCTCTCACTTTTGTGAGGGGTATCCATTCGTGAGGGTACTTAGAAACCGTCTCTCGGTAAGCTTGCCCTTCGATTGGAAACAATACAAATGGAGTGCTATTTTTTTTTAAATGGTCGGCAAGCAGCACTGGCAATGCCCCTCGCCCCATAATAATACCAATGGGGTTTTTCATATTCATTTATTCAGGCAAACAAAGGGCTCTTTGGTTGTTTTTGACTGTACTTCTGATGAATCGCAACACTTCCATAACAATTGGCCTGTCTTTGTAAAGCTCCTCTGCGTCAGTCACGCGCTCTGCCATGGTTCCTTCTGCAGAAAATAAAAACCCATAAGCTGATCGTAATGCATGAATATGTTCCCGTGTCTCGCCACGCCTTTTCAGACCCACCAAGTTTAATCCACACAAACGGGCACGATTCCCCATAACCGATCCATAAGGAATCACATCTCCTTCAACTCCAGAAAGCCCCCCAACAATACATCCACGCCCTAGGCGTACCTTCTGGTGAATACCGCTTAGGCCCCCAATATACGCGTAATCTTCAACAATTACATGGCCACCAAGAGTTGATTGATTGACCATAAGCACGCCGTTACCTAGTCGACAATCATGGGCAATATGTGCAGAAACCATAATCATGCAAGCATCACCTATGCAGGTACCCTCATTGGGACCTCCATGAATTGTTACGTGTTCTCTAATGATATTGCTGTTGCCGATACGCGTTTGTGGGGTTTGTCCCTGCTTCTGCAGAATTTGAGGAACGGCTCCGATAACACAGTAAGGAAAAATTTCTGTTTTCTCTCCAATGTGCGTGCACCCTTCTATCACCACATGACTATGTATTTTCGTCCCCTCACCTATGCGCACTTGCGGCCCAATCACAGAATATGGGCCAACAGTAACTGTGTCTGCCAAAACAGCTTCTTTAGACACCACGGCAGTTGGATGGATGTGCGGACTATTGGTCATTATTTTTGTCTACAATCATTGCTGTAAAAACTGATTCTGAAACAAGTGTGCCGTCCACTTCTGCACGCCCTGAAAACTTCCAGATTGGGTCACGACCTTTTTCTTTTGTGACATGAATGTGCAGTGTGTCTCCTGGCAAAACGGGTTTTCTGAATTTGGCTTCAGAAATAGACATGAAATATACAAGTTTATCTGAAGCCTCTTTTTTTGTGGAATACATCACAAGCGCTCCCGCCGTTTGAGCCATTGCCTCTACAATCAAAACACCCGGCATGACGGGGTTATCGGGAAAGTGCCCCTGAAAAAACCACTCGTTCATGGTTACATTCTTAATGCCTGTCGCGCTTTCCCCTTCAACAATATTTTCCAAACGATCCACTAAAAGCATTGGATAGCGGTGGGGAATTAAATTCTGAATCTCTTTAATATCAACTATCTTCATTTGAAACTCTCAATCAAAACTTCTTCTTTACTTGTTGTGTCAAAAAAAGTGTTTGCCGATGCCAGTCTTTAATGGGCATCGAAGGCGATCCACCCACTGTTTGACCATCTGGAATATCTCGCAAAACACCGCTTTGAGNNTATTTTTACATTTTTCCCAATTTTTAGATGCCCTGTCAATCCGGCCTGGCCAGCAAGCACTGTCCCGTCTCCAATTTCTGTACTTCCAGCAATACCAACCTGGGAAACAATAATACAACCATTTCCTATCTTCACATTATGTGCGATTTGTACCAAATTATCGATGCGCACATGGTTGCCGATTGTTGTGTCATCAATTACACCCCGGTCTATGCATGTATTTGCACCAATATAGACATTGTTGCCAACAATAACACGCCCCAAATGAGGAATATCAATAAGACTGCCTTCATACAACTCAAATCCAAACCCATGCAATCCAATACGTGCGCCCGACTTAATGATCACATGATCTCCGATCAGAGATTTAGAAACCGTCACATTGTCATAAATTATGCAATTGTTTCCAATTTTAACCCCATCCCCAATGTGGGCATTCGGACCAATGGTTGTATTATCCCCAATCTCAACGCCTTGACCAATCAAAGCCGATTCAGCAATATGTGCATTTTTTCCTGTTGCTGGTTTTCCTTTTTCTAAAGATGCCGCAGATACATCTGGATAAAAAAAAGCGGCAATCTTTGCAAAAACGATTCTTGGATTTTCAACAATTACAACCGTTAATGAAGAAGGCACTTCTTCCGCCGATAGATTTTTAGGCAACAAACAAGCCGAAGCCTTTGTCTTCCCTAAAAAAATCAAAGATTTTTTATCATAACAGGTGGAAATATCACCAGCTACAGCGTTTCTTAAAGACCCGAGACCAGAAATCTCTAAGTCTTTTCCAATCATTTCATGCTTGCAACTAATATGTTTTAAAAGCTCGGAAAGTTTTGTCCTTTCAGGTTTCTTATAAAAACGTGCGTCAATCATACTGTTACATCCACAGAAATTTTAGGTGCCTTTAGGTCTTTCAACTGATCAAACACTTCATTTGTAATATCTAAATTAGTATCAAAATAGGGCGATTGGTTTTTATACAGCACAAGCGCACACCCTTTTTGGTTTGCGATGCGGTGGATAGTGCGCGTAACATGATCGCGTACATGCGTAACAGCCTTTTGGTAGGCTTGATTAACTTGTCGCTGAGTTGCTTCCGCCTGTGCCTGCACCTCCATTACCTTTTTTGTAAAACGACTTTGCTTATCATCAATTTCTTTCTGGCGATGATAATCTTTTGCATTATACGTATTTTGCAACTGTATAAGCTCATGATTTTCTTCTCGCAGGTTATTTTCAATCTTCGAAAATGTTTTCTGCTGAGAAGAAAGAACAGCGTTAGCATTGTTTTTAAGCTGCTTCATTGCAGGCAACTCTTGCCACAAACGATCACCATCAATAATCGCAATGCGCGACGCCTTATGGTGCCCAGGGTGCAAAATGCAGTAGAGAGACATTAAAAAGGCAGCAAAAACAACAATCCAAATAAAATAGTGTTGTTGATTTGTATGCTTTCTTTTTCTTGAAAACATTAAAATCTACCCGTACCAAAGTTCAACAGAAGAACGCTTTTCTTGTCCCCTGGTTTAGACATGAAGGGGAANNAAAGTCGATACGAATCAATCCCATAGGCGACGCCCAGCCAAAGCCAAATCCAGCAGATGCTCTAATTGACTTAAAGTTATAAACATCGCTATTTTCCTTAGACTGTTTCGAATCCCAAACAGTACCTGCATCTATAAACACAGCCCCTTTAACACCCAAATCTTTTGAAACACCTATTGGGAACGTTGCTTCAAGCGTTGATGAAAACATTCTATCGCCCCCAAGAGCCTCTTTAAAGCCCATCTTATACCTTGGCCCAACACCTGCATAATCAAAGCCACGCAAGCTTGTGCCACCCAGCGTAAATTTGTCGTTAATGCGCGGACGTTGACCAATACCATTCAAAATACCAAACTGTGCATCAAGACTAAATGTTAAATCATCAATAGGTGTATAATACGCAGCACCATGAATAATATTTTTAAGGAATTTTACATTTCCACCCAACCCAGCATATTCATTCGACATAGTCGCAATATATCCTTCTGTAGGATTAAAGCGGAAATTACGCTTATCATACCCTAATGTATGCGTCACAGAAGACGTTGTTTTTTTACCAGATTGTGCACGAATTTGTGGGGCAGCTGTCGCAGGTATGGAACCAATCCTATCGGAAGATAGTCCATATGCCCACCGTTGTGTCAAAGGCACAGAAAGGTGATATTCCGTCCAAAGTCTGATTGCATTTGTGGTTTGTTTGTATGAACTTTCAGATTCCTGGTCATCTTGTGCATGCACAACCCCTACCCCGGCTAAAAGCTCTTTATCTAAAAAGTAAGGGTCTTCCAATGAAACATTTATGCTTTTGCTTTTTTTACCGTAGTACAGGCGAGATCCAAATTCATAGGCGCGTCCAAACAAGTTTCTTTCCATAAAACCAATCATACCAAATGGGCCACTTACTGTATTATATCCAGCAGAAAAATTAATTTCCCCTGTTGATTGCTCATTCACCTCAACTTCTAAGTCTGTGCGACTTGGGTCTTCCGCCAGTGGCTTGCTTTGAATATTTGTTTTCTTAAAGAACCCAAGGTTTTCAAGACGTCTTTTAGACGATTTAAGTTTTGTTGAGTTGTAAGCATCGCCTTCAGCAAGAAGAATTTGGCGACGAATAACTGAATCTACGGTACGCGTATTACCAATAATATTGATTTGATTAATGAAAACTTTGGGCCCTTCCATCAGCTGGAAAGTTAATGAAATAGTTTTCTCAGTTTCATTCTGGAAAGGAATGATACGAATATCAACAAAGGCATATCCATGATTGCCTGCAGCATCATTTAAAACCTCTCGATCGCGTTCAATAGTTGAAAAAGAATACCATTCACCTTTCTTAGAGTCTATCTTCTTCTCAAGCTCGGCAACATCCAAACTTGGAATTTCGCTTTTCACAATAATGTTTCCAAATTTATAGCGTTCACCTTCTTCCAAAGAAATTGTAATGATAAAACCATCTTTCGAAGGTGTAAGCTCCGCAACAGCAGAAATTACATTAAAGTCAGCATACCCTTTTGATAAATAAAATTTCCTTAAATTATCACGATCCGATTCAAGGCGGTCAGGGTCATAGAAATCGTCATTCGAGAAAAAGCGCCACCATTTCTTTTCTTTAGTCGACAAAATGTGCTTTAACGTGTCATCGCTAAATTTTTTATTGCCAATAAAGTTAATTTTTTGAACTTTAGCCGCAACACCTTCGTCTATTTCAAAAATGATATCGACCCGGTTCTGAGGTCTCTGAATAATCTTTGGAGTAACCTGTGCATTGAAGTGGCCTTTTTGACGATAAAACGCCAAAATACGTTGCACCTCTAATTGCACTTTCGATTTGTCAAGAAGTGCTCGCGGCTTAATACGCATTTCAGTATTTAGAATTTTATCACTAAGGGCTTTATTTCCTTCAAACACAATGCGGTTAATGCTTGGATTTTCAACGACTTTAATGACTAAAATGGACCCTATTTGTTCAACAACAACATCTGAAAAGTATCCTGTTGCAAATAAAGATTTTAATGCTTTATCCACATCAACTTCTGAAGGTATTTGCCCTTTTTTGATATGAACAGATTCTAAAACAGTGGCCGTTTCAATACGCTGATTTCCTTCAACACGAAACGCTGTAACGGGGCTATTTGCCATAGATAAAATAGGCAATGAAAGCAAAAAGAAAACCTGAATAAGGCGCTTAGTTAGATACACGTTACCTCCTTAATGTATTTTTTTACTTAAACTAAACTTATTTTTTACAAATGCAACTTATTTAAAGATTTGCACAACAGCAGAAACGATCTTAAAACGCATTAAGTCATTCCACATCGTAAACAGCATCACCGATATCAGAAGTGCGAAACCAGCTTTATAAAGCCAAGACAACACTTTTTCAGGAATGGGTTTACCAAAGATATACTCATATAAATAAAACACAATGTGTCCGCCATCTAGCATAGGCACCGGCAAAAGGTTTATAACACCTAAATTAAGAGACAAAATTGCCATGAACGATAGCAGTGGGAATATGCCTTCCGAGAAGCTGTCTTTAGACATTTTAGCAATGCTTAGAACACTCCCCAAATTCTGAGCCCCCTTACCGGACACAACGATGCTTTTTAAAAGCCCTAAAAGCCTTTGTGTCATGTCAGCAATCGAAAACAAAGCCTCTCTTAATGCCAATACCGGACTATACTGAATTAAGGTTGGTTTAATGCCAATTGTGCCAATTTTTTTACTAGATGAAATAATATGGGCACCCGACACCAATGAATACGTCTTCAATGTTCCTGCCCGATCAACAACAATTTCCATTTGGGTATCAGGACGACTCATCACAAAGTTTTGCAAAGACGAAAAGTTTGGAAATGTATGCCCATTTATTGATTGAATTTCATCCCCAGGCTGAATACCAAATTGCGCAGCAACCCCACCATCTCGAAGAGCACCCACAATTGGTAAAGACGAAGGTTTCCCCTGAAACATGTACACAACGGAAAACAGAAAAAATGTAAGGAAGATATTTGCAATCGGCCCCGCAATTGACACGAGGATTCTTTGTAAAGGAGTTTTCCCTTCTAAGGTTAAAGCACGTTCTTCATCCGTCATTGCAAGGAAGGCTTGTGCATCAGGCGTACTAGCTTCATTCGCATCACCATACATTTTTACATAGCCTCCCAAAGGAATAAGGCTGAATTTCCACACCGTTCCATGGCGATCCATACGACTAAAAAGCGATGGCCCAAACCCAATAGAAAACACTTCAACACGCACACCATTCCACCTTGCAACCAAGTAGTGCCCAAGTTCGTGAATAAAAACAAGTACAGTCAAAACAAATAAAAACGGAAGAAGCCACCCCCACATTGTTTGCAATGATTCAACTAAAAACATGATGGCCCTTCCATGAAAATAAAAGCATTTCTGGCCATAAAAATATGGCAAAAACAACAAAAGGCAAAACAAAAAGCACACCATCAACGCGGTCGAAGAGGCCGCCATGGCCTGGAATAATGGAACCACTATCCTTGATTTTGTGAATCCTTTTAATTTTTGATTCAAACAAATCGCCTGTTGTTGACAAAAAAGCAATCAGCCCACAAATACCCATAAACATTTGAATGCTGACATTTGTTTCTAAAAGTGGATAAAGCAAACCACCTACCAAACAAGCACATAAAAGGCCTCCAAAAAATCCAGACCAAGTCTTTGATGGGCTGATCGCCTCTATTAACTTCGGCCCACGCAGCCACGTCCCCACAAAGTACGCAGAAACATCATTAATAACGACAAGGGCAATGATCCAGGCCAACAAAAGCACTCCNNAACCATAAAAATCGGCGATGCCAAGATAACCAGCTAAGTATAACGCCCAAACTGGCAAGGGATAATAAAACACCAACTCCCATCGTTGAGCGATTAATTGATGTCGCATAAATAGCACTAAATACGAATCCCACAATTAGGGGCGGGAATATCTTTAAAGGAAATTTACAGATCTGCGACCATTCGAGCGCAAGGAAGCCTACCAAAAATAGCGCCAAAACTTTTACCGCAAACTGGCCGGCCATCAAAACAGCAACCATGCCCAGTGACATTAGCACACCAAATAAAATTCTTTTATGTAGCTGACTTAATTTATTTATTAATTGCATCGTTCTTTGCACCACTTAAAACTTGTGACTGCGTTAGCCCATACCTTCTGTCCCTTGACATGTACATATCTACAATAGAAGCCATTTCTTCTGAAGAAAAGTCAGGCCAAAGGGTGTCTATAAAAAAGAACTCCGCGTATGATAACTGCCACAGCAAAAAGTTGCTAATTCTTTTTTCGCCACTCGTACGAATTACTAAATCAGGATCTGGAAAATCTTTTGTGTCTAAGTAAGTAGAAAAAGTTTCCTCATCAGGGTCTTCAATACCATCCCGAAAAAGAGCTTTATGAGCACGCAATATTTCATCTCGCGCACCATAATTAAACGCAACAATCAATGTAAAAGCAGTATTTTTCTTTGTTTTTTCTTCTACATCATTAATGATTTTTTTGATATCTGCTGAAAGCGTCTCACTATTGCCAATAAATTTTAAGCGAATACCATGTTTATTAAATGTTTTTAATTCTTTTGTTACATATAACTTCAACAACTCCATCAATGCTCTTACCTCGGCTTCAGGACGCCCCCAGTTTTCAGTTGAAAAAGCATAAACAGTTAAGTAACGAACACCCAAATCAAGGGAAGACAAGCAAACATTTTTTAAAGTTTCCGCCCCCTGTCGATGTCCAAAAAGGCGTGGCTGGTTTCTTTTCTCAGCCCAACGGCCATTACCATCCATAATAATTGCAATATGTTGAGGCGATTTTTTACTCAAGAAAAAACCTATAAACTCATAATGTCTTGCTCTTTTTGAGAAAAAAGAGAGTCAATTTGCTTACTGTATTCATCAGTAATCTTCTGAACATCATCTGCACCAGAGCGCTGATCATCCTCGGAAATATCACCATTCTTTTCCAATGATTTAAGCTCATCCATGCTGTCACGACGCACATTACGTAAACTAACTTTTGATGATTCAGCATATTTAGAAGCAATTTTCACAAGCTCTCTACGCCTTTCTTCACTTAAATCAGGCAAGGGCAAGCGGAGAAGCTGTCCATCTGCCACAGGGTTCAAGCCAAGGCCAGATTCTAAAATTGCTTTTTCAACATTTTTAACGTTGCTTTTATCCCACACCTGAACAGAAATCATGCGGGGTTCTGGCACGCTGATTGTACCCACTTGAGAAAGAGGCATCGTAGCACCATAAACTTCAACGGTTACGTTATCCAAAAGTGAGGCAGATGCACGTCCTGTTCGTAAACCGTTGAAGTCTTTTTTTAGCGCTTCAATAGTAGACAGCATACGCTTTCTTGTTTTATCCAAAATATCGGAAGTCATTTTTTATACTCCTAAGAAATAACAGTTTTTTTTGATCCCTTTTCAAGGGCTTTTTTAAAGCAATCAGCCTCTAGAAGTGAAAATACAACAACAGGCAAGCCGTTATCAGAGGCTAAAGAGATTGATGCTAAATCCATAACTTTCAATTTTTTTTCAAGCACGTCTTGATAAGAAATTTCACTATATCTTTTAGCGCTTTTATTTTTAAGGGGATCATCATCATACACACCATCTACCTTAGTTGCCTTCAGAACCGCATCACACTTAAGCTCTAACGCACGCAATACAGCCGCTGTGTCCGTTGTAAAGTAAGGGTTCCCAGATCCACCCGCGCAGATAACAACAAAACCTTTCTCCAAATGTGCCACAGCTTTTTGGTGAGAAAATGAATCACAGATACCAGGAACAGGTGTCGACCCATAAATACATGAATCGATACCAGATTTTTGAAAAATTGAATGTAGAAATATACCATTCATCATTGTTGCCAGCATCCCCATTTGATCTGCAGCACAACGCTCAACGTTATGACTAATAGCAGACCCCCTCACAATGTTGCCACCACCAATGACAACCGCCACCTGAACACCAGATCGAAGAAGAGATTGAATATTTTTACTAATCTCCTGGGCAATTCCTAGAGAAAAAGGAGAGTTTCCTCCCTTTTCTCCAAGATATTCTCCAGAAATTTTGATCAATACACGCTTCAAACTCATTTACCTCTGTAGCGTCGATAATACGCCTACTTAGGTTTATTTTGCAAGATTGGAAACTTCAGATGCAAAATCATCTTCTTTTTTCTCGATGCCATCTCCAAGTTTGAATACGACATAACCAGAAATTTTTACCTCAGAACCAAGCGTTTTTGAAGCATCAGAAACAACATCCTTTACCTTCTTATCGCTATCCATAATAAAAGGCTGTTCCAATAAAACAACTTCTTCATAGAATTTACGCAAGCGCCCTTCAAGCATTTTCTCAACAACGTTCTCAGGCTTTCCAGAAGACTTCGCCTGCTCAGCAAGAACAGCCTTTTCACGATTCAGCAACTCTGGGTCAAGAGACTCAATTGAAAGTGATTGAGGGTTCGCAGCCGCAACATGCATTGCAATTTTACGCCCAAGAGACGTTAAAGCTTCTTTGTCTGCAGCATCAGATTCAACGCCCACGATAACACCAATGCGACCAAGCGTATCAGATACGCTATTATGCACGTATCCGGCAACCACGCCTTTAGACACAGAAAGTTGCTCTACCCGACGCACTGTCATATTTTCACCAATCACTGAAATCAAGTGAACCAGCTCTTCTTCTGAGGTTCTATTCCCACCCGGGAAGGAAGGTGCTAACAAAGATTCTAAACTTTCACCGTGAGAAAGCGCATGTGACGCAAGAGAAGAAACAAAGCCCTGAAACTGATCGTTCCTTCCGACAAAGTCAGTCTCGGCATTGACTTCCAATACAACACCTTTTTCACCAGAAACGCTTACAGCAACCAAACCTTCAGCCGCCACACGTCCTGCTTTTTTAGATGCCGCAGAAAGACCTTTTTTCCGAAGCCAGTCAATGGCAGATTCAAGATCTGCATTGCACTCAGCCAATGCTTTTTTGCAATCCATCATCCCTGCACCCGTTCTTTCACGGAGTGTTTTTACTAATGTAGCTGTAATCTGAGTCATTTCTCTGCCTTATCACTTTCTTCTTTTTCCGCGGTGTCTTTTAGCTTGGCCTCTTTAGGAGCAGCAGCTTTCTTTTCCACGACTACTTTAACTTTTTCTTTTTCAGGAGCCATGTCTGGCACAACATCTGTCGGATTCTCTGATTCACCTTGATCAATGGCTGAACTTGTAACCTCAGCCTGAAGACCTTCCACTACGGCACCAACAACAAGTTGGCAATACAAGCTAATTGCCCGAGAAGCATCGTCATTACCAGGAACGACATGTGTAATTTTTTCAGGGTTTGAGTTACTATCCACAATAGCCACAACGGGAATGCCTAGCTTGTTGGCTTCTTCTACAGCAAGTGACTCTTTGTTTGTATCTACCACAAACAAAATATCAGGCCGTCCGCCCATAGAACGAATACCGCCCAGAGCCAAATCAAGCTTATTTTTTTCACGTGAAAGCTTAAGATGCTCTTTCTTAGTTAAGCCAGAAGCTTGACTCTCAAGCTTTTTCTCTAAGTCTTCAAGGCGCTTAATTGACTTAGAAACAGTCTCCCAGTTGGTCAACATACCGCCCAACCAACGATGATTCACATAATATTGGCCACATGCTTGTGCTGCTTCAGCTATTTTATCTGACGCTTGGCGTTTTGTGCCCACAAATAAAATGCGCCCACCCTCAGAAATAACTTTCTTAATGGCCCCAAGGGCATGATGAAGCAGCGGCACCGTTTGTTGAAGATCAATGATGTGAACATTGTTACGCACACCAAAGATATAAGTTGCCATGCGTGGGTCCCATCGACGTGGGTGGTGACCAAAGTGAACGCCTGCTTCAAGAAGTTGGCGCATCGTAAAAGATGTCTGTGACATTTGTTTTCCTTTTCCGGTTTTATCCTCCACAGGAACTGCTCAAGCATCCGCTAAAGACCGNNAAGTGTTAAATGTTGATTTTATAAGCTTAAATAGGCCAAATGACAAGAATTTTATTGACTTAAAGGCCGTTCTTTATAAACCTTTGTTGAAAGGAGTCCACAACATGTCATTGTATCGCTTATCACACATTCTACTTACCCTTCTTCTTGTTGGGGCATTTGCGGGCCTTTACACAGTTCACAAAAAAGCAAATCAACAGATTGAAGCGCTTAAGTCATACCAATTAAAAGAAGAATTGTTTCTTATTCACACTCCTTATGGATTCCCTGCCCTTTCTTTAGACCAATCAACCACAACCGAATTTTCTTCTTCCCTACGCTACCTCTTTGACCAACTTCTTCCTAGTGAGGGAAAAATTTTGCATATTGGGGCGCAATCCGGGATCCACACGCTCTTAATTTCAATGGAATCTAAACTTCCTATTATCGCCCTAGAAGGCCAGCCTAAGTATTTCAATATTTTGAAAAAAAACATCGCACTTCACACACTTAAAGACCGTATAAAAATGCATCGACTTAATGCATCAAACGAATTGAATGAAATAAAAGTATGCTTCGATGCTGCGCTGAAAAAAGAAGACTGTGAAAAACAAACCACCGATCTTGAAAAAGATATGCAAGGTACGAATTGTCACACCATCAAGCAAAGTCCGATCGACTTACTACACCTAAATCAGTTCNNAAGGTAATTTCTGGTATGAGGAAAACACTTTTGCAATCTGATTCCCCCCCTATTCTTTTGTTTCCCAACGCAGAATTTTCAAAGAATGGATCAGATGCCTGGGAAAAAGTGCTAAAAGAAGGAAAATATATGATCTACAAGGTTGAAAAAAGCACTAAAAATAAGGGTTTTGACATCACACAACTGGAACCAGCTGAAGTACGCAAAAACGAGCCCTGCTTTATTTTATTAACCAAAGAACTGATGCCTGTATGGTTTTNNGTAGTGCTCTACCGCTGAGCTATACGCCCGTAAAACCTGTTATATGATGGAAGCTAAAAAGTCTTCAAGACTTTTTTTTCATTATCGCATAGATAGGTGTTCCAATTAAAATAAAGGCAACCCCCATTAAAAAGCTTTTAATGCCAACGCCAAAAATAGCCACCGCCGTATACGCAAAGGCAGCCAGGCTTGTTGCCATGCCCTGCCACAACAGTTTTTTGTTGTTCTTTTCGCGCCACAAAAGCTTCATGTCCGCAAGGCTTGACACAAGGTAAGGAAGCAAAATTGAGAACGACGTCAGATTCACAATCAAAGCAAACTGGTCAAGAAGCGAAGCTGAATAGTTAAAAAATAAAAGAAGGCTCATCAGAATTGACGAAAAAATCAATGCAAAAATAGGCGCCCCCCCTTTTGTAAGCTTACCAAATATTTGAGGGAAAAGACCATCTCTTGCCACAGAAAGCGGAATTTGTCCTTGCAACAAAACCCACCCATTCAATGTACTGAAACAAGAAAACGCACCCATTAAGGCAACGCCATATCCAAAATTCTCACCAAATATATGGGCAAACGTGTCCGCAAAGGGGNNCGCCCCCATGATGCCCATTAACGCAACCGTGATCCAAATATAAATTGCAGCCGAAATAACTGTCCCAAAAACAGTTGCTTTCGCCACCGTTTTTTTAGCATCCTCAATGTCACCAGATGGAATTGTTGCAGATTCAATACCAATAAATGAAAATATACTCAAAGACATAGTGGCCAGAATTGCCTGACTCGGGGTTATGCCTGCACTGAGTGTAAATGGGTAGATATTGCCCCAGTCAACATAGAAAAACCCAATCAGAGACAATAAAATCAAAGGGAAAACTTTAATAAAAGTAACGAAAAACTGAATTCGGGCAAATACTTTCACACCTAACAAGTTAATACCAACAGCCACCCACAAAGAAATAAGCCCTATAAAAAATGATAACAGAGCACTTTCTTTTAAGA
Source organism: Holosporaceae bacterium UBA5542 (assembly GCA_002426825.1). GTDB lineage: Bacteria > Pseudomonadota > Alphaproteobacteria > UBA7879 > UBA5542 > UBA5542. The sequence continues at coordinate 8,775 of DINK01000045.1, read as the reverse complement.
TTGGATAGGAAATCGACAAATAACTTACAAAAGCAATGACAACAGCTAAATTGCTAATAATATTGGCAAGCCAATAGGTCCAAGCAATTTGAAATCCAGCAAAATCACCAAAAACGCTGCGTACATAGGTATAAGGACCGCCAGACTTAGAAAAATGGTGACTCAAGCGTGCGAATACAAGTCCTAAAAATACAGCACCAAGTGATGTTAAAAACCATCCAACAAGGCCAAAACTACCATATGACGCAATTGCCACTGGCAACATCAAGATGCCAGAACCAACAATATTTCCAATCACAAGAGAGGTTGCTTGCCATAAATTAAATTTATCTCTCATAAAGACTTATCCCGCTTTTTGCATGCGCTCTGCACGAATTTCTTTTTTAAGCTCTTCCAAAGGAATGGCACCAGGAATGACATTTTGCCCAAACACAAATGTAGGGGTTGCTGAAATATCAAGACTACGCCCTAGACTCATGTTGGCCTGCACTTGTTTCAGCACCTCTTTACTGTTCATATCTTTCACAAATTTTTTCACATTCATTTTTAATTTGCGCGCGATATCAACAATACCTTCTTGGGTAAATTGACCATCAGACTTCATAAAAATTGTGTAGAAGTCCATATAACGCCCTTGTTTGTGAGCCGCCAGTGCCGCTTTAGACAGGCTAAGATCTCCAAAAATCGGATACTCTTTAAAAATTACCCTTAAATTTTTATCTTCCTTAAGCAGTTGTTCAACGGTTGCATAAGCACTTCTGCAAAAGCCACAGTGATAATCAAAAAACACCAACAAAGTTACATCAGCATCCCGTGGCCCCGCGAAAGGAGACTTATAATCATCTAAAAGCTCACTTTTTCTAGATTTAATTTTTTCGATTTTTTCGTTCTTTTCTTTTTCTTCTTGGTCTTTTTGAAGCTTGCGCATACCCTCAATTGTTACCTTCGCGACGACTTCCGGCTTTTTATTCATTTCCATTAAAATTGAATCCATTAATCGCTCTGCTGATGGCCCAACAGACGCACGCCACAAAGCCACACAAGATAAAAAGAAACTTGCAAAAACAATAACAACAAACGATTTATTCCACATATACAAAAACCTCTAAAAATAAAAAACATGACACATCCCCTGTGTCACACCAAGAAATAAAATATTAGTATATGTATACGAAAAACGATGCAATTTATACTTTTAAAATATGAAAAAACATTCATCCAGGCCCTTCATCTGGTTCGTCACACACACCCCATCTCATCACTTCTTAAAAATTAATCGACAAAGCGAGGATTATTTGTTACATCCTTTCATATTCTCGGGGCACTTAGCTCAGTTGGTAGAGCAGCTGACTCTTAATCAGTAGGTCGTAGGTTCGAATCCTACAGTGCCCACCACCTTTATATATTTAATCAAGAATATAAAAATACTTTTGATTTGTGACGTCATATAGCAGATACTAGAACTAAACAGAAAAAAGAATAGTATAACCTATGACATCCGCCCCTCTACAGTCCCGCAATCCATTTTTAGAGATGCGCATTAATTTGCAGGCTATTTCTGACAACTATAAACAAATTCAAAGTTTTACCAAAAACCGGGTTTCAGCAGTTGTAAAGGCAGATAGTTATGGACTTGGCGCCAAGCCAATAGCCGAAACGCTCTATGAATGTGGCTGCCAAAGATTTTATGTGGCTACTTTAGATGAGGCATTCTCTTTAAGAAAAACACTGCCTCATGCAGCAGAAATATACCTCTTCAACGGCTTTACAAAAGATCATATTGACCTTCTTGATGAACAGAAGATTACGCCCGTGATTACCAGCCTAAATCAATTGACGTTATGGCAAGAAAATCACAACAACTTTGTTTTACACTTTGATACAGGCATGAATCGCCTATCCATCCCACAAAGCGATCTAAAAAAGTGCCTTAGCCAAATAAATCCGTCACAAGTTAAAACATTAATTTCACATCTTGCCTGCCCCGATACGGTTTCGCATCCACTTAACAAGATACAACTTAATCGCTTTAAAGAAATTGCACAGCACTTTCCAAACAGCAATAAATCTCTTTCGGCTTCTGGTGGCATTAAGCTAGGTTCAGACTTTCATTTTGATGAAGTGCGCATTGGTGTATACCTTTATGGTTTTTTATCAAGCCCAACACCGCATCCAGAACTTCCGTTGATCCCTGCTATAAAAGCCAGAGCACAAATACTTGAGGTAAAAAGCATCGAAAAGGGGGTCAGTGTTGGATATGACAACACATTCACAAGCCCCCAAAAAATGAAGATTGGTACGGTTAGCGCAGGATATGCAGACGGCATACCTCTATCCTATACAAACAAGGGTATCTTTATGCTAAACGATCATCCTGTACCCGTTATCGGAAGGGTTTCCATGGATCTTTGCATTATCGATTTATCCGATGTACCCGATAAGCTTGCAAANNCTGTAAAGCATCAAAGGAAGCCGGATCTAGCCCCCGTGAGATTCTTACGCGCTTTGGACAAAGGTATAATAGAATTTACGAAAAATGATGATTTTATCTTTTTTAAATACAGTCGGCGCCTCAGCAATTGAATTCTTCCGTTATGTGGGCGATTTATCTCTTTTTACTTTTAGAGCCGTTTCTTGCTGCTTTCGCCCGCCTTTCTATCTAAGGCAACTTTTTGTTCAGATGTACCGGATTGGATACCTTTCTCTTCCCGTAGTGGGGCTAACAGCCATTTTCACGGGTATGGTTCTTGCTCTGCAAAGTTACACAGGTTTCNNAGCGCCATTGCAACCGTTGTTGTTCTATCCATCACCCGCGAACTTGGCCCTGTTCTTGCCGGCCTTATGGTGGCAGGACGCGTAGGCGCCTCTATGGCAGCAGAACTTGGAACGATGCGTGTTACCGAGCAAATTGATGCACTCAGCACCCTTGCGACAAACCCTTACAAGTATCTAGTTGCACCTAGAATTATCGCAGCCGTTATTTGCCTGCCCCTCCTTGTTTTGTGCGCCGATGCCATTGGCGTATTGGGCGGCTATATTGTTAGCATCCACAAACTAGGATTTAACTCGGCTATCTACATTGAACAAACCTTCGAATATCTAGAAGCAGATGACGTTATATCCGGGCTTCAAAAAGCAGCGATATTTGGTTTTATGATTGCATTGATGGGCTGCCACCAAGGATACCGATCTCGCGGTGGCGCACAAGGCGTGGGGCGCGCCACCACAAATGCTGTTGTCTCCTCATCCATTGCCATTCTTGTATTAAACTACTTGTTGACCTCTGTATTGTTTTCGAAATGATTAAAAATAAAAAAGATCCATCAACAAAAAAATCTAAAATCCAGGTCATTGATCTGCATAAGAGTTTTGGGAAGAATCACGTTTTAAGGGGCATAAATTTTGAAATCGAGGAAGGCGAATCCCTTGTTGTCTTAGGAGGATCTGGAAGCGGTAAATCTGTTCTCTTAAAGTGTGTAATTGGCCTTCTTACGCCCGACAAAGGCCAAATACTAATTGATGGTCAAGATGTTCTTAAAATGAACACACGGCAACAAGATGAAGTGCGCCATAAATTTGGCATGCTCTTTCAGGGCGCTGCCTTGTTTGATAGCTTAACAGTATGGCGGAATATTGGATTTGAACTTCTGTATAATCAAAAGCTATCTGCCGACAAGGTACAACGTATCGTTCGGCAAAAACTAAAAGCTGTTGGGCTGGACGATCGTGTAATGGAACTATCCCCCGCAGAACTATCAGGCGGTATGCAAAAAAGAGTTGGGCTTGCCCGTGCGATTGCATCGAACCCTGAAATTATCTTCTTTGACGAACCCACAACAGGGCTAGACCCTATTATGTGTGGCGTGATTGATAAACTGATTGTGCAATCACTTAGAGATCTAAATGCCTGCGGCATTACCATTACCCACGATATTGCCACAGCACGCTTTGTTGCCGATAAAATTGCCATGCTTAAAGAAGGAAAACTTGTTTGGACAGGAAAGTCTTCAGATCTAGAAAAAACAAAAAACAGCATTGTTAAAGAATTTATCAATGGGCATGTACACAAAACAGATAATTCATCCATTAAGGCGTCAAAAGCATCTAAAAAAGCACTAGAAGTGGCAGCAAAACGGCGTGAGCAAACCAAGTAACATTTATATTTGTAATAGTTGCGGCACAGAGCACACTAAGTGGATTGGCCAGTGCCCTGACTGTAAGTCATGGAACTCTCTTCACGAAGAAATTGTCAGCCATATACCAAAAGGCCTTAAAAGAGATAAAAAAACATCACAGGTATCTTTTGCTTCGCTTGAATATGAAAAAGCACCTTCTCAGCGACATATAACTCACATACAGGAATTTGATCGTGTTTGCGGAGGCGGTATTGTACCCGGGGCCGTTTTATTAGTTGGCGGCGATCCTGGTATTGGAAAATCAACACTTCTTTTACAAATTGCCGCCAAGTTTTCAGATCAACATGCCTGTGCCTATATTTCTGGGGAAGAAGGCCTCGATCAAATCCGATTGAGGGCACAGCGGCTAGAAGTTAGCCGCGCCCATGTCAACCTTGCATCAGAAACAAACTTGCGCCGCATTATCGCCACGCTGGAAAGCAACAACGCCCCAAAGATTGCCATTATTGACTCAATACAAACAATGTATCTGGATAGCCTAGAGTCTGCCCCAGGTACCGTTTCCCAAGTGCGCACCTGCGCACAAGAGCTTATCCAAGTAGCAAAAAAGAAGAATATCGCCCTTGTTCTTGTGGGGCATGTCACAAAAGAAGGTAATATTGCCGGCCCTCGAGTTTTAGAGCACATGGTTGATACTGTTCTGTATTTCGAAGGTGACCGCAATCATCAGTTTCGAATTTTAAGATCTGTAAAAAATCGCTTTGGGCCTACAGATGAAATTGGCGTGTTTGAAATGACACAGCTTGGCCTGCAAGAAGTTGAAAATCCCTCTGCTTCTTTTATTAATCGCCATGACACCACTGTAAATGGATCGTGTGTTTTTGCGGGCGTTGAAGGCACACGACCTATTCTGATTGAGGTACAAAGCCTGGTGGCTAATTCGTCGCTTCCTTCTCCTAGAAGAACTGTTATCGGTTGGGAATCAAGCCGACTTTCCATGATCATTGCCGTATTAGAGGCACGCTGTGGCGTTTCATTCGCAGGAAAAGATGTATATCTGAATATTGCAGGTGGACTTAAAATTATAGAGCCCGCTGCCGATATGGCTGTTGCACTTTCATTGCTTTCCTCTTTGGCACATGTCCCTGTCCCTAGCGATGTGGTTGCTTTTGGTGAAATTGGCTTGTCTGGCGAAATAAGAAACGTCCCTCAAGTGAACGCCAGACTTAAAGAAGCCAAAAAAATGGGCTTCAAAGGCGCCATTATTCCGCACCAAAAAAAGAAAGAAAAATTAGCGACACCTTCTGGTTTTATGATACAAGAAGTTAATTTACTTGGTTCCTGCCTAGAGTTTTTAGGAATCGAAAGAAAAAAAATAGCAAAGGAGCGCGCTTATGGAGTTCATGAATTGGGTTGATATCGCCCTCCTTCTTATTTTATTACTGTTTTGTGTATTTGGGTTCCTAACAGGGTTTACAGAAAAGTTTTTTTCAACACTTAGCTGGATTGGGGCTGGCATTCTTTCAATGCACGTCTATCCTTGGTTAAAGCCCTGGACTAAAACTCATATTTCAAACGACACTTTCGCAACCATTGTGACTTTTTGCGCTGTGTTCGTTGCCCTTCTTGTTGTCTTTAAAGTAGGGACAAGCGCGCTTTCAAAATCTATAAAAGGAAGCCCGCTTGGCTCTCTTGATCGAGGTCTTGGGGTGATTTTTGGACTTCTTACCGGCTTTATCATTCTTTCAAGCCTGTACTTACTTGACATTAACCAGCTGGGTTTTTTCTATAAAAAAGACAGTTTTCATAAATCTAAAATTTGGGCCGCTGCGGGCGTTGGCGCCTATCATTTGGTCTCTATTCTTCCCGATCATATTGTGCACACGAAACCCAAAAAAAAAAGTGAATTTGATATAACAGCGCTCTCGCAAATTAAAATCAAACAAAAAACATCTTCAGGGTACCGTGCTTCTGACAGAAATGAATTATCTAAAATCGAGGCATCTGTTCGCTAAAAGTTGACTTTAGGCCCGCAACTATATATAAACTCTAATATTCAAGTTCCAGGTACGGAGATAGATAAAGATGAAAATTACAACCTACAGACCCAGTAAGCTTGTTAGAAAGCGTCGTCACGGCTTTAGATCACGCATGGCAACAAACGGTGGGCGCAAAGTTCTAAGCAGTCGCCGCTCTAAGGGTCGCGCTAAACTTTCTGCATAGTTGCAGCGAACGTGAAAATTCCCTGTTTAAACAAACGACTTCAATTTACGAACGTTGCCCGGTTTGGAAAAAAGTTTGTAACGAACTCTTTTATTATGCAAGCCATTGAAACAGAGGAAGGCAAGTCTACAGAAGTTGGGAGGTTCGGCTTCATTGTGACAAAAAAGAATGGTAAGNNGGTAAGGCCGTCGACAGAAATCTAATAAAGCGCCGCTTTAAGTCAATTGTTCACAAGCATTTAAAAGACAGATCAGCCATTCCCCTTGACTATGTTGTTGTTGCGCGCGTTGGTTGCATTGATCACAAATATACGGATTTAGAGAAAAATTTTGAAGATGCATTTCACTTTTTCAGAAAACTTTTCGAAAAATCAGATAAAAATGAAAAGTAAGGCACTTCGTTTTTATATTAAATTTTTTTTGATCAAACTTATTCAATTTTATGCTTTGTTCTTAAAATATATTTTTGTCATCGAAGGCTGTCGTTATCAGCCCACTTGCTCTCGGTATATGAGAGACTCAATCATGTATAACGGGATCATAAAAGGGGTTATGGTTGGTGTTCGACGCATTCTGCGCTGCCACCCATGGATTAAAGCGGATACGCCTCTCTATGACCCAGTAAAAACAGAAAATAAAGGAAACTAAAATGGATTCAGAAAAAAGAAACCTCGTCCTTGCCATGTTGGCATCTATTTGTATTTTTGGAGGTTATTATTATTTCTATGAACGCCCACACATGGAAAAAGCTGTGGACACTGCAACAAAAGAGGCGCCTGCAGCAATGCAAAGCATGCCTACTGCCTCTCTACTTGACCCTGTGGCTGAACCCTATGAAACCGTAAAGACAAAATCAAAACGTATCACTTTTGAATCCAATGCTGTAACGGGCTCCCTTTCGCTTAAAGGAGCACACATTGACGACCTTTTCCTTACTCATTACAAAGAAACCTTAAAATCAAACAGTGGACCTGTTGCCTTGTTAAGCCCTAAAAATACAGCATCTTCCTATTATATGGAATCTGGCTGGGTATCTTCCGATAAGTCGATTCTAATGCCAGGCCCCAATACTGTTTGGAAGTCGCAAAACACACATCTTGCGCCAGGGAAAAAAATACAGCTTGAGTGGCAGAACCCTCAAGGCATTCTTTTCGTGCGCACGATCAGTTTAGATGATGCGTATCTTTTCTCTGTTACAGATAAGATTAAGAATGCCTCTTCCACACCTTTCCAAGTAAGCCCTTATGCGCTTCTGGCAAGGCGTACAAGTGATGCGACAGGATCTACCTCTTATGCTCTTCACGAAGGCGCCGTCGGTTATCTTGATGGCAAATTGAAGGAAGAAAAGTACAAAGATATTCGCAGCGAAAAAACTTTTAACTACCAAAGCAAAGGTGGCTGGCTCGGCTTTTCTGATAAGTACTGGCTTGGCGCCCTTCTACCTGATCAAAGCATGCAAATTGCTGCTAATTATCGTTCTGTTGGCTCAGATAATGCGCCACGATATCAAACCGACTTTATTGGCAACACCACGACACTGCAACCAGGCATGAGCACAGAACACACTTTCCACTTTTTTGCCGGCGTAAAATCTGTTGATATTTTGGATGCCTATGAGCAAAAATTAGGTGTACCACACTTTGATCTAGCCATCGATTTTGGTTGGTTCTACTTTATTACACGCCCATTATTCTTTGTACTAAAAACATTGAACCAATATTTTGGAAATTTTGCGCTCGCCATTGTGGTGCTAACGCTCCTTATTCGCGGCCTTTTNNGATCAATGGCAAAAATGAAAGAGTTAACCCCCGAATTAAATCGCATTAAAGAATCTACAGAAGGCGATAATATGCGTCGCAATCAAGAAATGATGGCCTTGTATAAAAAACACAAAGTAAACCCTGTGTCTGGTTGCTTGCCCATGTTCCTTCAAATACCTGTTCTATTTGCTATTTATAAAGTGCTGTTGATTAACATTGAAATGCGCCATGCGCCTTTGTTTGGGTGGATCAAAGATATGTCCGCACCTGACCCTACAACATTCTTTAATTTGTTTGGTTTAATTCCATGGGCACCTCCTTCTTTCCTTATGATTGGTGGGTTACCTATTTTGATGGGGTTCACCATGTATCTTCAGCAAAAATTAAGCCCTCAACCTATGGATGAAATGCAATCAAAAATGTTTTTGATTCTACCGTTCTTATTCACTTATATGTTGGCTCAATTCCCAGCAGGCGTGGTGTTCTACTGGACACTGACAAATCTGCTTGCTATTGCGCAACAGTGGGCACTAACACGCAAAAAGTAAGAGGGAATCATTGACCACAGAAACTGAAGCATGGCATCGCACTGGAAAATGGCTTTTCGCTCAGGCTTGCGACTTCATTAAGGGGGCAACTAAGGTATCTAATCTACCT
>DINK01000028.1 GCA_002426825.1 Holosporaceae bacterium UBA5542 | reverse complement strand
GTTAATGGAAGTACATTTTGCTAAAATTGTGATTCCACGCTCTTTCTCAAGTTCATTAGAATCCATAGCACGTTCAGCAACTTGTTCATTTTCGCGAAAGGTGCCGCTTTGATGAAGCAATGCATCAACAAGAGTTGTTTTTCCATGGTCAACGTGGGCGATGATCGCCAAATTTCGAATATCTGTCATAAAATTATTTGCCTTAATTATTTGAAATAGATGTTGTTATATAGCATACCCTATCTTAAAGCACTAGAAATATAGAAAGAATAAAAAAATGCCTTCTGAAAAAAAATTCTCTGACTGTCTTGATATTTTTGAAGAAAACTACAGAAATGCAAAAAAAATTGGTTTTTATTGGAGAGAGCCTTCTGATATTTTGAATAAAATAAAAGAAGAAACAGCCGAGGTAGAAGAAGCCATTCAAGAAAAAAGTAAAGCCCATATAAAAGATGAATTGGGCGATTTAATTCACGTTACTTTTTCTTTGTGTCAACATTATAACTTGTCGCCAGAAGAAGTTATTGCACAANNAAAACGTTATGATCAAATGTGCCAACTCATGGAAAAAAATGGTGTCACATCTCTAGAAAAGCAGCCGATAGAAAGTTTAGTGCGCCTGTGGCAGCAAGCCAAAGAGTAAGCATGAACTACACGGTTCAAACCCATTTTTTCTCAACAGCACCTAAAGTTTTGGTCGCAAGACCGTGGCGAATATCTGCCAATAAATCATTCATAAAATGAATGTTGTGGAGGGTGATGAGTTGCATCCCTAAAATTTCTTTGGCCTTAAATAGGTGGTGTATATAGGCCCGGCTATATGTTTGGCACGTATGGCATGCACATCCTTCTTGAAGAGGCCTAGAATCTTCCCGATAAGCTGCGTTTCTGATTTGAAGATGGCCCCGTTCATTGCCTCTAACCAAAGCGCCACCATGACGTGCGATCCGTGTGGGGTGCACACAGTCAAAGGTATCAATACCTTGACGCACCCCCATAAAAATATCACTGATGCCGCCAATGCCAAGCAAATGAATAGGGCGATCTTTCCGTAAATAGGGGGCTGTAAATCCAACAACCTCGGCCATTTGGCCTTTATCCGCCCCCAACGACCCACCAATAGCATGGCCAAAAAAGTCATGGTCGTTCACAAAGTCAATGGCCTCTCGTCTCAAGTCTTCATAAACCCCACCCTGGATAATGCCGTAAAGAGCCTGTGCCCCATTGTTGCCCCGGTCAAATTCAGCGAGACTCCGTTGGGCCCAACGATGGCTTAAGTGCATTGATTGTCGGGTATAGGTTTTATCCACATGAAACGGAGTACATTCATCTAAAACCACAACCAAATCAGGGCCTAAGTCGCGCTGCACCTGGATCGATTTTTCTGGGGTTAGTATCCACTTTGCCCCGTCAATGTATGAGCGAAAGATAGCCCCCTCTTCTTTAATTTTAACCTGCGATGCCATTCCTTGAGGGCGCCCCTTGCCTTTAATTTCTGCAGCAACCCCACCATGGCCAAGGCTAAAAATCTGAAATCCGCCTGAATCTGTAAGCATGGGACCATCCCATCCGCAAAACTTGTGAAGTCCACCCATTTTTTTCACCACCTCTGCCCCAGGCTGTAACATCATATGATAGGTGTTTGATAAAATGATTTGCGTGCCTGCCTCTTTAACTTGGGGCATCGTTACGGCTTTCATCGCCCCCTTTGTGGCACAAAAAATAAAAGCAGGCGTTTCCACCGCCCCGTGGGGTGTGACAATTTTTCCCAGGCGGCTATGTGGGGTATCACCCGTCAATTTATAAGTAAATGAAAAATTAGAATAACGATTGGACATGGGCTTTTTTACGACGGCTTAGAAACTTAGACAGATACATCATGCCAATGTTCCCAAAAGAAATAATAAAACGTAGGATGCTTACCCCCCAAATATACGTCCAGAAAATTTCAGTAAACGAAAGTGGGTTTAGGGCAAAAACATGCCATGCAAGTATGCTAAACACAGCATTATCAATCAGCATGGCAAGAAAAGTAGAGACAAGAGAACGCATCCAAAGAAGGCGTTCACCTGTTTTTTTATGAATCACATGATACAAAAAAACATCTGTATATTGCCCAAAAAAGTAAGCGACTAAGCTAGAAATAAAAATAGCCGGTGCCGGTAAAAATAGGTGTCTCATCGCTTCCTGGGCTTGCCCCCCATCGGCGGACACATACCCTATATTCAGGAAAATAAAGGCCGATAAAACAAAGTACGCAAAAAAACCAACCCATATTCCTTTTACGGCTGCTGCTTTGCCATAATATTCATTAATTATATCCGAGCATAAAAAAAGCGAACTAAAAACAACAGTTCCCAAAGCAAGAGGACTATCATAATAAGGAAAATAAGTTGTTTTTAAGACAACCAAATTCGCAGCAATCACCCCAACAGCACTATAAATATAAAGACCATGAAGGCCAAAAAAGCGACGCGCTGTTAAAATAAAGATCCCAGAAAAAACATATTCAGCCAATAAAAGAATAGACGGGGAAAGTGTTGGAATGTCAGACATACTTATCATCAAATAAGCCTCATATTGTCATAAAAAAACCCGCTTTCTGGGCGGGTTTTTAAAACAAAAGAAGATATGCGTTAAGCAGCGCTTTGCTTTTTCAAAAGCTTCTTCTTTAGTTTTTTCATAGAAGGGGTCAACTTAGCATTCTTTGTTTTCAACAAGAAACCATCTAAGCCACCTTTAAATTCAACGGTACGAAGGCCATGGGCTGAAACGCGCACAGAAAATGATGCGCCCAATTCTTCACTCGCCAGCGAGACAACCTGTAGATTCGGTAAAAAGCGGCGCTTTGTCTTGTTATGCGCATGGCTTACATTGTTGCCAACCATAACACCCTTACCTGTAATTTCACAAACGCGTGACATTCTTCATTCCTTTCAAAACTTGATTTGACCTATTTACCCAAAACTTTGCGATAAGTCAAGCTACACGATGCATTTCTTATACTGCTGGTGTAAGAAAAAAGATTTTTCTTTAGGATAAACTTACTGATGGGATACCATCTGATCACGGGGGGTGTCATCCCTTTGCAAAAAGTCTGTTTGTCCTAGGCTTTGAATGAAGTCAGCCAATTGAGGATTTTTTGAAATTGAAACTGTGTTCCCACTAATACACTCGTCAATATAAACGTTTCCAGAATAAGGATACTCTGATACAGATCCATTCTCTAATGCAGAAAGTAGGGGGGCTCGCTCAGTTGGGTCAAGAATAGCAACAACGGGCCATAACCCGCTAAGATAAAGGTTTATGTTTTGATGGCGATTATCAAATGGACCCTGATAATAAGCTGCATCATAACCTATGCCATCGTCCCAAAGCCACCTTTTTCTGCGTAGATCCGCCGCCGCTAATTCAGCAGACTCTGAATCATCTATAGACATTAATATTGATAGTAATCGTGTCCGCACATAGCAATCATAAAGGTTAGAGTCATGCCTTGTTTGATCGTAAAAATCATCTTGCAGCGGTCGGGCTTTAATTAAACTTCTTATGGACTCTCTGTCCTGATAGATGGCCTCTTGTGTCGCCCACCCATGGTTGAACTGCAAGCCTTGTAATGCGTGCACACGGGCCAGCTTCTTCGGCGATCAGCCGGGCAAAGAGGCCTGCACGGGCAGTACAGGAAATCAGGGCAACAAAACAGAAGTAAGAAAAAAGGGTTTTCGTTAATACAAACTTACTGATGCGATGCCATCTGAGCATGGGGAATTTCGTCCTTCATATACGTCAGAAGATGGTCTTTCGAACCCAGGCTCTGGATGAAAGCGGCCAACTGGGGGTTCTTGGGGTATTCCAGATGGCCCATTAACTTGAGACATTCGATCAAACTATGGTCTTCTAAAGTATAATCTTTCAATGATCCAATAGTAAGCGCATGACAGAGTGGCGCCCGATACTGGGGGTTGATTACGGCAACCACCGGCCACAATCCATGCAGATAGGTTTGAACATCTTCTGTGTAAGTTTTGCCTTGACCATAGGTGGTTGCATAACTCTCACTTGCACCATCATCCCAAAGGAACTCCTTTTCCTGATAATAACGCTTCAAACCTTTCATTGCTTCCTCATCGCCATCTTGATCAAGAGCGCGCAACAAACGTATTCGTACTGAACTGTCGTATAGAGCTTCTAAATGCCATGAGGCCTTATAAAACTCATTCCATTTGAACGAGTATGCCATTTCCTGGACAAGGGGTTTGTCTTGCTGAAACTGGTGGGGACACGCCCAGCCCCGACCCAGGGCTTTTTGAATAATGCGCGCCCGGGGAGCCGCTTCTTCGGCAATAAGCCGAGCGAATAGGGCGGCTTTAACGTCTAACACACTTATTAAGAGCCCTATGAGTAACAATTTTTTCATAAATTCTTCCTAACCCTATTAAAATTTCATCTCCTTTATATAAATAAACTCAAATATAATCAACAACTTATTAAGTCTACGTTCATTTCACAAAAGGTGCCTCTTTAGAAATAGGATATGCTGTTAGAAGAAAAGCCTCCCATAGTGGAATGCGTATTGCATCTGCTTCATGACCTTTTATAAAGACACGATCCTTTTTTAAAACAACCCATAGATATCTTGTTGGCATACCCTCTGAATCCGTTCCTATGATTTGATCGTATTCGATTTTTGCACCATATTTTGATTCATCGCCTTGGCTTTGCTTTACCACGCCAATTATTTTCCCATTTCTGATAACATCACCTATGAGTCTCAGTATTTCTTCCTTTCCTAATTTGCTAAACTTTGAAACTTTGACGTAATCAGAATCTCTTGGATGCCTCGTATATGGATGACTTCCCACTCTATTTTCTTCGACAGCCTCAACAGCAAGACCCCTGAACAATTCAAGCAATTCATTGTTTTGTGTGACTTCTTTATGTTTCAGAACAGACAAAGCCATGAATGCTTGCTTTGCACTATCAGAATACCCCGCCCCCAACACGGGAGCCGAGGTATGCAGGGCCCGGCGGCTGCCTGCAAACTGGGTGGGAGACAGATGTGGGCGCCCCATGACGTGGCTATGGTGAAAGCCCGTTCGCACACCACCCTTAGGGGCCCGGGGAAAATAGCCCCGTACCGACGTTTCAGGGTGTAAATATGGATCAACCACAGCAGCCCGACGGGACGGTGGCAATAGGCGCCCATAGACTTGCGGAAGCCGTGCCATAGTTCTTCTAGCCTCTCCTGTGGCCTGCCTTAACATGGCCGGGCTTTCCAATGCAGGCAGAATACACAGCATCAAGATCAGATATTTTATGAATCGCATCATCGTTAGGGCCTTTGGGGTTAAGTTAAGGGGATAATATAATGAAGGGCTAGTCTACCCCAATGCCCAGCATGCATCCACTGAAAGCTGGGCCCAGCCCCCCTCTTCAACCTTACCCCATGGCCCATCTGCATTATTAATTCAGGGGCCGGGTTTCCGTTGCAACTTTTAACGACAGATAGTATGGTCTAGGGATGGTGTATTTTCTTCTGACATTTTCAATAGTGACCCTGTGCTTAGGGCAAATTTTCTTGAAGATGGGTAGTGCAAACATGGCGCTTTTGCCGAATATTTTTCATTTGGCATTCCGGCCCATTTTTATTTTGGCCCTGGCGACCTATGGCGTATCTATGCTGTCGTGGATTTATGTTTTACAACATATGCCCCTCAGTCGGGCTTATATGTTCGTCTCTTTTGCATTCATCATTATTCCAGTGCTAAGCCATTTTTTATTTAAAGAATCGCTCAACATCCAATTCTTCATGGGGGCCGCCTTGATTATTTCAGGCGTAATTTTAACTTTCAAATCTTAAAGAAGGGTCTATAAAAATGACAAACTCTCCTGTTAGCGCCGCACAATCTGATGAAATCACTTCTTTAAAGCAAGGGGGCACAAAAACTATTCGCCCTGTTTCTGCTGCACTTGAAGAAATTTTATACGAACCCCTGCCTGTTTTAGATCATGGCTTTGTACGTGTTGTCGATTACATGGNNATTGTACAAGCCGCTCGCGTTTCTTATGGAAAAGGTACAAAAAAAACATCCCAAGATAAGGGGTTGATCAACTATTTGTTGCGTCACCGTCATAATACTCCCTTTGAAATGTGTGAAATTAAATTTCATATCAAGCTTCCTATGTTTGTTGCGCGGCAATGGATTCGTCACCGCACTGCCAATGTAAATGAATACTCAGCCCGTTATTCGATTTTAGATAAAGAATTTTATATTCCAGCCGACGAACATCTTGCGGCCCAATCAAAAGTGAACAACCAAGGCCGCGGCGATGTTTTAAAAGGGGCAGAAGCAAAGCAAGCTCTTGAACTTTTGAAGCGCGACGCCCTTCAATGCTATGACACCTATCAAACATTATTGAATGAAGATGCCGAAGGTAATGTCTTAGATGAAAACAAAAATGGATTGGCGCGCGAGCTTGCCCGCATGAACCTGCCTGTTAACTTCTACACACAATGGTATTGGAAAATTGATCTAAGCAACTTGATGCACTTTGTGTCTCTGCGGGCTGACCATCATTCTCAATATGAAATTCGGGCCTATGCCGATGTGATTCTAGGCATTATGGAAAAATGGGTGCCTTATGCTTACGACGCTTTCATGGCATATCGTAAAACAGGTGCCCACTTTTCGGGTAAAGGCGTTGAAGTGATCAAACAAATGCTTAAAGGCGAAAAACCCACCCAAGAAACGTCTGGCATGACCAAGCGTGAGTGGGAAGAACTCATGGTCGCCCTTGATCTTGACAAGACATAATCGATGACACCTACCCGAATAAAAGTGCCCGCTAAAACCTTAATCGGCTTAAAGGTGCGCACACGCAATGCGGATGAGATGAATCCTGAAACAGCAAAAATATGGCCTTTAGTTGAGCGCTTTAAAAATCTTAGCCAAAATCAAGCCCCCCAAGATACCTACTGCGTGTATACCGAGTATGAAAGCGATTTTAATGGCGCCTATACTTTTTTTATTGGTGCGCCCTCTGATGTAACACCCGCATCACCATTTGAAATGCTTCATATTCCCGAACAAATGTATCTTAAGTTTACGCCACCACGGGGCCCCATGCCTCAGGTTGTTATCGAAGCATGGCAAGAAATATGGAACCAAGAAACAGCAGGGGGATTAGGGGCGAAAAGGGCTTATCAAACCGACTTTGAATACNNTATCCCGCTAAAGAAATAGACCTAAAAAACATGAAAACAGCAATTTTTATAGGTATTTCTGATAAAAACGGTCATAAATATAATAGCTTTTCATAAAAAAACCGTGTATACCTACCTCCGTAAGCTTTCAACATGGGCTCATTTCATGTGGGTTGTCTCAAACTATTGATTCTCCTTCTACGTGTCTCACTCCTTTGTTGAAATTTGTTAAGTAAGGAGTAAGTCATGCAGACAGGTACAGTAAAGTGGTTTAACAATACAAAAGGATACGGCTTCATTGCCCCCAAAGATGGTGGACGCGATATTTTCGTGCACATCACAGCTGTTGAGGCAGCTGGCCTTCGAACATTGCAAGAAGGTCAAGAGCTATCCTATGAAGTAAAGGAAGACCGCGGCAAAACAGTTGCCGGTGAATTAAAAGTTGTTTCATAAGAAATACTACTAAATCCACCAGACATCTTTGAAAAAATTTGCCCAAGGTGCCATCGCAAGATGGCACCTATTTTTTTGTCTTTGCACCTGCTCGCTATTTCCTTGAGCTAACTTATCGCACAACACAACTCTAGGCTTCTTTGAAAAAGCTGAAGCCTTTATATTGGTTAACACCTTGACCCAAACCTTTTGCGGGATCAGGATTCCACCAAGAATCCAAACTGTGCTTTACGAAGAAACTTTGATCCGGCAAAAGCAGCAGATGCGTTTGATCTACATCTATGCTATCTACCCACGCACCCAGTCCATAAGAATTATGTATATTCAACGCGTTTTTAAGAATCGGGTAACGCAAACTTTCAGGCGTTGCTATTCTTATATTTGTTAAGAAATCTAAAAAGCGTATATGGTATGGATTACCCTTATGAACGCCAATCATACACATATCTACCCACTGCTCACGATTTGCTAAAATAATATCAAAACCACGAATATACTTTGTCATATCCACGCGCAGTTCCATCCCGATATCTGTGTAAAGACCCCCATATTTGTTCACCACAAAGTGTCTCAGCACATCACCTGCAAGCGCCCAAATTTTACGCTTAATGTAATACTCATAAAGCCATCTAGCCCCAAAATCAGACATATCATGATCAATTACTTTAACTTCAACCCGACGCGGGAAATCGGCAAGGGCGGCGATCGTAACAGGAATCTTATCCGGATCTTGGCACCAAAAACAGCAAACGGCAGTTGGATCTTGACACCCCATACTCTCTTTAAAATATCTCATTAAATCATCGGGAACTTCTGTCGGATCCTCTTGATCAGTCAACCATATCTTATGGAAAATTAAATCGTTTTCCTCTTCCTCAGCAGGACAACCATCACCTACTCTCTCAAAAACCGCATCCAAAGTTAACAATCTTTGTATTGTATTTTTATAAATTTTTCCACGCGCACGATACGTTGCTTCCTTTGGATCTATGTGCATCTCTGCACCATCTTTAGCATTTTGGAGGATACCCTGCTGCTCCTGCCAAACTTTTTGTAATTCTACCGACACAACAGCATTTCGAATACTATTATGGTGGGCAAGACTAATTTCTACATAGTAAGGAGGCGGCACAATATTGAATAAGTTTACTGTTGACTCATGTGCTTTTGCACATCCCCAAAGACCGTCTTTCCAACTCTTATTTCCATGTCGGCAATACATTGGATTGGTATCAGCATCAAAACCATCTTCATTACTATCATTTATCCATAACAATCCAACCTTTTCTACGCCAACCTCCGCTAATGCCTGTGTCATAGCAAGCATAAGTTGGGGCGGCCGAACCAACTCAACATGCGCTGTACAATCATCTACAAAATGCCTTCTAAGAACCTGTGATACAGACCTTTGTTCACCTGAAATTGGTTTTTTTCCTGTATAAAGCTTGCTAATATTTTCTAAGAATTTTCCTGGAATAAGGCCTCTTGGTACACTGGCACAAAGATCCTGGTCAAAATAGTTAAACCCCCTATCTCCGTTTAACAACATCTGTGTATGACTTGCATAGAATGCTTTTGCACCACAAAGACCAAACATAAGTGCTGGGTCAAAACACAACTCAACGGCTATATCGCTATAGAGCCCTCCATACAAAAACAAAATTGCTTCCCGCAATACATTTCCCGCTAAAGAAAAATGCCCAGCTGCCAAATAAGCATCAAATATATGGCGTGCAGGCATTTTCTTGTACAATCCAGAATTGTAAATAGAACGCACTGCAACACCCCATCTCTGCGCCAACTTTACCATTCCAGGCATTTGTTCTGGAAACAAGCACCACAAAACATGCTGCCACCCATTCTTTTTTTCAAACTTCTCTAAAGAAATTTCATAATATTTCCATAGTTTTTCCCCGTTGCTACGCTCTTGCTCAGAAGGATCTCTGGGATTTTCAATATCTGTCAACCAAACACTATGATGTACTTTTGGAATGTCAGTTGGTGTGGGCGCCATCTCTGCAGCCCCTCTCCCAAATCGATCCATAAATGCTTTTCTCAAATCTATAAATGCTTGTATCCTTTGCTCATGGGAAAAACCAAGCTCTTCACCAACACCTTTCATAACACCGCAACCAAATGTAAAGTCTGTAAATTGGGAAAGAGACTGCGCCACTAATCGTTTCTCTGCACTTGAAGTTAAAAGCGCCAACGTCGCACGACCTTTTGAAATGCGCCATACTTTATAAGCGTTGTCAGAACCTATTTTTGGCGTTTCTAATGTGCCATTAATATGAACAGAAAGCCCATCAACAACGCTCATTATCGACTCTGAGGCGCAATCCCCGACCATAATGCTGTCAGGTGCTAAACATGTCCCCCAGCTCTCAAGCTGCTCTTTTATATCTTTTTCCGAATCTTCACCATCCCAAAATATAAAATCAGCACGCCGTCCTGTCTGTTGGAATGCCGCACTAGCTTCACGCACATTCATGCGCAATGGATGCACTAAAAATTGCTGACCTAAACAAGAAACGCTTTCCATAAATTTCAAAAAGCTTCTATCGTCCTGCCAAGGGTCAACAACATAAAGCATGCCCCCCCGGGACATTTTTTTTGCTAAGTGTAGTGCATATCCTCCACCAGATGATGCATGAACAACAACCCCTACCTGAGAAGGAAAGTCGCTTATTGCTTCTGTAAGGCGCGTGGCTTTATGAGGATTGTAGCCTGGAAATTGATCTGCTTCTGCAGCGTGATTAAGTTTGATCAGGGGAAAAAGTATAAAAAATATTAAAAAACAGAAATACCGCTGCACATTCATAATCTATCTCTCCCCGAGATCAGCACCATATATTTTTTATCTAATTTTAAATTGTTGGTGATTAAAAATCACTGACGCATCAAAGAAGCAGAACCCTTATTTCCGTCCCTCTTACTCATTGTGTAACAGAGACATTTTATACATATTGTTTCGTCCAATCACTGCAGTAAACGGCACATTCTGTAAGCCCGCTTTCCTCTGTTTCCACGACCCCATATGATTGGGATTAAACAATGTTTGTCCTAGAACAAGCGGAATAGTCACCTTATCTGAACAATCTTGTGCATAAGAAGCATTATAAAGCCCTTGCCCTATCAGGAGAAGTTGGTCATTCGCATCAGGGTTCTTTGCTAACGATTCATATGTGTGGATTTTATCCATTACATCAAAATAACGCCTCAACACAGGATCATTTGGTGCTGCCATCATCACCCCTGTATCAAAAAGCTGCGTTTCTGGATTTGCATAAAAAATACCGTGTGCACAATCAAAAAGGGGCGTGATATTGCAACACGTCATAATACCCATATCCGCATAAAAACCACCTTCATCAAACAAAACAATTTTCCTAAAAACATCTGTTGCAGTGACAAAAGCACCCCCTTGGAAAAAACCCTCAAAAACACCTTGTGCACGCATCCGTCTTTTTGGTTCATCTGGTTGGGCGTCTTCGTCTTTTCTGAGGTAATGGTCATAGACTTGGCGCACTTCTAGATCAGGCAAATGCGCTTTTAGTTTCGCAATAGAAGGCGCCAGCACTTCTGCATCTATTACCCATAATACATGTGTCCATTCCTCACCCAGGCTCTTACAGCGCTGAATGGTTGCATCAATATGTGTATCGGGAATCTGAGTCGATTTCGTTATCCACATTTGGTGGTTGATATGGGGGGCATAGTGAGCAGGCGTTAAATCTCCTTCAAACAATTTTCCTATTGTGCGTTTAATTGACGCCTGTCGTTGCGATACAATATGTGCCCGCTCTTGATCCTTACTACGCCCTAAATCTTCACCATAAAAGAAATGTGCAAGCCTGGTCATACGATCTATATCTCTTTCTCGACCACTTGCCCAAGCCTGCACAACATTTACTTGGGAGAAAGCAGTCTTAGCAGAAAAGAAAACATTCAACGGATCGAAATCTTCTGCTTGAACAGGCTTCTGGCCAAAATTTTCAACATTTGGCAAAAGCCAACTGCGCATCCCAGTATGTTCATAAAACGGGTTTGTTGTATTATCTAGATAAAGCACATTATCTTCAAGATTCCGCCCCAGTTCATGACTCAGTGTCAATGCCCAAAGCCCTACCCACACAGGGCTTGTGACACCCTTAAATTTTGTGCGCATCTCAGATGATGCGGTAAAATCAAGTAAGTCAATAAAAGTAACTAATCTACGTAACCCTGCGTCTCCAGCTTGGGCGCCAAAAAATCGATTAGAAAGCAAAAAACCCGATTGTCCAAAAAAAGAATCGTACGATAGTAAAGGACTAATCAGTTTCTTAACTTGCACACCAAAGTCAGCGTAAATGCCTCCAAAATTCTCGATAATTTTATACCGCAAAACATAACTACAAAGCACAAAAAGCCGTTCTTTATAGAGACGTTCATACATAGCCCGACCACGCAAATCTCGCGCCCAAAGATCTGTTAACTCGCGCACCTCGATCCGTTTGTGCGCCTCTAATTGTTTAACAGCGTTTGGTATCTTGATTTTATCAAGACACCAAAATACGGATGTAAATTCTTCTCCCAATTGATCCATCATACGCAGGTAATCATCAATACGATCTTGAGGTGGCTCATGTGGCTTATCGTCAGCAGTAACCCATACACGATGAATAGAAGGTGGAATCTTTCTTGGAACTCTTTCTCCTTCAATCATTTTCTGATACAAAGTCTGTGATTTTTTCTCAAAAGCATGCCGTTGGCGGGTTACATTTTCATCGGAATAGCCAGCCCCACTAAACCAAACCTTGGCTGAATCGTTCCAACCAGCATTGTTACGACCCCATGTCTTGGGGCCAAATAAAATTTTCAAATCTTCTGATATAGGAGGAATGTCGGACATTTCAATGGGTTTTAACGGCACAATGGCCCGCTTTTTCGTTGCCTCGTCATCTTTTGCCGCTGAAAAAACAAGTGCATATGATAAAAGAATCAAAGAAAAGATTTTCTTACACATTGTTATAAAGCCTCCTATTTTTTTAATATTTATTATTCTTCTTCAGCAGCAATTGCGTAGACTGTTTTTTCTTTTATGACAGCTTCAAAAGTTCGATTACCCAAACTTCCGTTGTGTGTCTTCATAGAAGAAAAGTGCGCCGCATTTCTATAATGAACCCCATCAACCAAAGGCAATGTATTCAACGCACCACAAACTTGGCCGTAGTAAGTTTGGAACATGATCGATCCAAGAAATCCATGCTGCTGCCATAAACCATCACCTAATTTATAGTCATAAGGACGTTCAAGTATTTTAAGAGAATCTAACAGGGGTTTTAGTCCACGTGCATAAGCACTTAGTCCCAAATCAAAAATCCTTGTGGTGGGTTGCACATAGAATGCTGCATGCGCATGATCCAAAAGAAGCGTAATATCCACCAATAAACGGATACTCATATCCGAATATAACCCACCCCCTTCATCGTCAGGAGATGATTTATAGACAACATTTCGGCGCAGCACATCTGTTGTCACCACAAAAACATCATTTTCAAACATGGCATCAAAAAGGCGACGACCATACATTTTGACTTTATGTGGCTGCAGTGTGGGATCTTCCCCCTTTCTTAAATAATGGTCATAAACTTGGCGCACTTCTAAATCACGCACGGTTTTTTTTAGTTTCGCAATAGAAGGTGCCAATACTTCTGCATCCATCACCCATAATATGTGCTTCCACCCCATGCCCAAGGTTTTACAACGCTGAATTGTGGCCTCAATATGCGTATCCGGTATTTGCTTGTCTTTCGTAATCCACATTTGATGACTTACATGAGGAATAAGATTTAAAGCTGGGGGTGGTGAGTCTTGCAAAACAACCTCTTTCATGTTTTGCACACTTTGGGTTCTTTGGTTTGCCATATCCCCAGCACCCTTCCCATGCATTATTTGTGACCAACTTGTGATTATCGCATGACAAGACTCTTCTACTTGACACCACCCTTTCACTTGGGAAGCATCAAACCAAGGCTTATCACTGGCGCGCACAGATTTTAGGGCGGGTAAGGACGCGTCTTCTCCTGTGGCAGAAAAAGAAATATTGAAAGCCAGTAAAACAAGAAATATAAAAAACACGCTTCCCTGATAATTATTTATTATTATTTTATTAAGAATAGAACAATACCTGAAATAAATAAATTCTTTAAATTTTTACCTTCCTGAAAAATATGATTTTTTGTACAGAAAATAATTTTTATTTAAATTAAATGGCTTTTATTTTACGATAGATAGAACAATCAATTAAAACAGGGGCTTGACCAGAAAGATGAAAATATTTTTCTTATCTCTGTGCAGTGCATGCCTTTTTTATATGGCTGCCCTCGCAGATGACTTTCTGGCACCAAAGCAAAAAAATTTTGAAGGGTTTGAAACCACACTTCATGAAAAAGGCACCGAAGTCACCCTGACTCAGCAATATACAGGCCTTACCAATAATCAAGGCCACACCCACGGTACAACGCTTGCCGCAAATCATCACGGTGCCCATTACGGCGTGCATGGTGAACTGGCACGCATTCACTCCCAAGAACGCGCCTATCAATTTAAGGCTGGATTTTCTTTTAGTATGACAGATTGTATTTCTGCAAAACTAGAAGTTGGAAGCAGCACAAAAAATAAACATATTAGCCCTGAAAAGTTTGGCGCCCTATCTATTGAAGCACACACCTTTGATCGCAAGCTGATGTTTATTCCCCTCTTGGAACGCAAAATTTACAGAAACGGTATCAAAACATATTCGATGGCCCTCGATTCAATTNNTGTTACTGGGCAACACAGCTTCACCTAAAAAACACGTCCCCCACACTCACACGCTTCCAATCTACAGGAGTTGGTTTGGGTACATCCTATATTAGTCCTCAAAAATACACCCTAGGAATTTATGGAGAAGCAGGCAGCACCTATTATGAAAATTTAGACAATCTTAATCATCGCAACTACAGCTATTATTTAATTCGTCCTACCGTTGATATTTATCTAACTGAAAATATGTTGCTCTTATTAAAAACAACCTTCCAGCGCACAAAATTTTATGATGCAAAGGAAGTACTCGCATCCCTTAAGTGGAAGTTGGATAGCACCCCATGATCAAGCATATTTTTCTAAATATTCTAGTGGTTCTGATGGGGCTTTATTCTTTATTTTCAATTCTGTACTTTTTCCGTCAAATTTTCTTTTCCTTTACCGTTCATAAAGAAAAAAAAACATCTCCTTATGCATCTCTTAACTTGGAATATGCACCCTCTGTCACTGTTATTATTCCGGCCCATAATGAAGAAAAAACAATCGAAATGTGCTTAAAAAGTGTATTGAATTTTACTTATCCAAAAGAGAAACTAGAGGTCATCGTAATCAACGACCGTTCGACGGATCGCACACTTTCTATTTTAAAAAAAATAAGGAAAGAAAATCCCCATTTAAAAATTCATAACCGGAAAAAGAATGCAAAGTCTGGAAAACCAGCAGCCATTAAAGAAGTCATGCCCCAGATGAAATCTGAAATTATTATCTTCTTTGACGCTGACTACCATCCAGGAAAAATACTATTAAAAAAACTTGTCACCCCTTTCATCGATCCCAAAGTTGGCGCCACAATGGGGCGTGTTGTGCCCCATAACACCAATAAAAACCTTTTAACCCGCATTATTGATTTGGAACGTCGTGCCGGCTATGCCATCGACCAAGAAGGCCGTTCCGCTTGGCGTCTTATGCCCCAGTTTGGGGGTACCGTTGGGGGCATTCGTGTAAAAGCTCTACAAAAAGTCGGTGGTTGGAATGCGAATTCATTGACTGAAGATACAGATTTAAGCTACCGCCTTCTGTTGGGTGGATGGGATATTGAATACCTTAATCACGCAACCTGTTATGAAGAAAGCCCTGAAACATGGCGCACCCGCTTTCACCAATTAAAAAGATGGTCTTATGGTCATAATGAATGCATGCTGAAATATGTCATTCCCCTTATAAAAGCGCAGCACATTCCCTTTTGGAAAAAAGTAGATGCCCTGTTGGTTTTATTCTCGTTTTTTTATGCATCTTTAACATTTCTTTCTATCCCTTTGTGTATTCTTTTTCACACAATCTATGAAGAAGCCTTTCTTTTTCTTTTCTATATCCCTATCCTCACGCATATCACAGGACTGTCTTATTTTGGGCTTTATTGGCAAATCATTATGGCAAGCATCTATGATCGCCAACCCCATGTTTTGTCTTGGGTTCCCTTTTTACCATTTTCAAGCGCATTAAATGGATGGGCTATTTTTTCTGGATGCTTTAAGCTCTTTAAAGATAAAATAAGAAAACAAACATTTGAGTGGCAAAAAACCCCGAGGTACACAAATTGGTCCACCTAATTACCAGCATTCTCTTACTTATTTTTTTAATTCTATTGATTTGGATTTTTATATTTTCATATCGCATTAATATGAACAAAGATTCCCAATATCATATTATTGAAGAAGTCAACACCCCCACACCACCTAAAGAAGAAGTGTCTGAGAAAAAATCGCCGACAGAAGAAACTTTTTTTGAAGAAGATGGGCCAACCCCCCTGAACCAATTGGAAGAAGGAAAAATCAACATCCAAGATGTGCCATCGCTAAGCTTGGAAACCCTTGTGGCAAGTAAAGGCATCCACTTAAAAGCAGAAAATATTGATATCGACACCATAAAATCTGAAAGAATTGTACAACTTAAGTTTCGTCAACTTTCAGCAACCACTTTGCACGGCGGACTTTTGTCTTTGAACTATGAAAACACCCACCTAAAAAAAAGCTGTTTTGATATTATCTATAATCAAAAGAAAGCGCGTATAGTCCACGCTGATTGTCACAAAATCGTAAATGGAGACATACACATCCCCCCCTACTCAATAGTTGAAACCCCTATCGTTTGTCGCAAAGATTTAATTGTAAGTGAAGGTGTTATTTTTCTAAACACTATTCAAGTAGATGGCAGTCTACGCGCTAAAAGCCATGTTACCTTTAGACGACCCGTTACTGTTAATAAAAACATGAGCCTTGGCCCCTATGCTCGTACTCAAAGCTATATATTCGTGAAAAACAAACTTATTATCGAAGGTCCTTTTTTCTTTGTATCCGCGAAAGAAGAAGAGAAAAGCTTTGTCATTGGGCGAAAAGTTACTTTGAAAAATATGATTATAGGCAGCGGCGACATTATTTCGCTCGATAGAAAAGCGATCAATTGCTATGCAGAATGAGACACTCAACGCCCTTATAAAAACAAATCTCATTATTTTTCTATTGGCCCTCTTGATGGGCTCATTCGAACTTATTCACCATATGCTGACGCATTTTTATAATGATATCCAGTGTGAATATCATTATATTTTTCTCGCCATTCGGCACAAAACTCAACACATAGGGTCTCTCCGCTATTATATGGTGGCTTTTATTTTATTGCTTTCTTATTCTCTATTTTTTCAAAAAAAAAATACAAACCATGTTGTGTTATTTGTAAACGTTATGATTTTCCTGCTGTTAGGGTGTCTCACCCATGATATTTTTATGCGCACCCCTATTAATACATTTTCACACTTTGTTTCTCACTTCTTTAATGGATCTTTCCTTTTAACAGCATTTAATTTTTTAATGGTTATTCTCATCACACGGTTTACAGTACAAAAGATGTTGACGTTTCTTTTATGTGCCTGTGTCGGTTTTTTGATCAATATAATCGCATTTCTTTTATATTTTTTGGTTTATGAGTTTCTGTTTGGGGCCACAGCCGTATACGTTTTTATCTTTTTGTTTATTTTCGCCATCTTCCAATTCAACATCATAATGATATGCAGCTACCTGCGACGATTCTCAGATAAAGACTTAGCCATTAAAAGTGTATAAGCTGCATCCATGAAAATTATATCGTTTTCAAATAACCGGTCTTCTGATTATTTTAGAAAATTCTAGCACTTCCTCACATTCACAATAAAACTGCACAAACAACTCTTGAAAAAAACTTTTCCACGCAATATATTAATGTTATTCGTTTAATTTTTATTGAAAAATATTTAAAACGTTGCACTTAAAGAAGGAGCAATCTATATGCAAAAAATCAGACTAACCAGTAAGATATTTAAAATTCTTTTTTCAGTAGTTAGCTTAGTGAATATCACATTACCATTTTTTATTCACTTTTCAGACTTTGCATGGGCCCGTATCTCTCTTAAAAAAACTTTAGAAAGCGTTCAAATTGATACTTATTTAGCACTAACCACCCTACACAAAATGTGCCTAGCCCTCATATGCATGCCATCAACCATTTTTTATAGTTTAGGCCTTTTAACCATCAGCCGATTAATGTCAGAATATGAGAGAGGATACTATTTTACGATAAAAACAGTGGGATTTTTAAAAAGAAGCGCCATCTTCTTTTTTGTATGCGAATTGCTCGAAATCGTAGAAGAAATACTCTACAGTTACTGTTTAACAATGAACAATGAACCTGGTAGTCGATTTATAAAAATCAGTTTTACGAACCATAATTTTTCGTAAATCACTTTATCACTTATGATTATTTTAATTGCATGGGTAATGAAAGAAGCCCTAAAACTGAAATCTGAAAACGAGTTAGTTATATAGCATGCCTATTATTGTAAACTTAGACGTTATGCTTGCAAAAAAAAAGATGAAGCTTCATACGCTTGCGAAAACTGTCGATATCAGCATACAGAATCTATCCATCCTAAAAACAGGAAAAGCCAAAGCGATTCGTTTCTCAACGCTAGAAAAAATATGCGCAGCACTTGAATGCCAACCTGCGGATCTTTTAGAATACAAGCCAAGCAAGGAATAGACTTTGTATCACTCATTACTACAAAATATGCAAAGGCTATCCGTTAAACTAAGAATAAAATATTACTTTTAATTTTTACTGTCATATTTTTTCAATAAATCACGAACCACTTGAACAGCATTTTTATCTTTCGAAAAAAAAGAAGGCCACACACCATGCACAAAGGCCATTCCCGCTGCTTTTAGACAGCTCCATGCAAAATGAATGGAAATATTTAAATGCGAACCATATGAAATGTGCCCATGATCTTTCAGATGATTTTTTGATGGCATGAACATCTCATTCCCCCAATCGCAATTTTTTAATGTCTTTTTGATCCAGTCGAAAAACAGTCCAATCTTTCATGGGCTCGGCCCCCAGTTTTTCGGTATAGAAATCAATGGATGGCTTGTTCCAATCCAAGCACCACCATTCAATGCGCCCATAATTATTTTCTTCTGCCATGTCTGCTAAATATTTAAACACAGCTTTTCCATACCCTTTCCCACGGAAAGCCGGCTCCACATAAATGTCTTCAATATAAATGCCCGGGCGGCATAAAAATGTCGAATAGTTATGAAAGTACAGCGCAAACCCAATAGGGATCTTATTTTCCTCTAACATCAATGCATACGCTGTGGGGTGGGGGCCGAAAAGCGTTTCCTCAATATCTTGACACGTCGCCACCACTTCATGCTCTAGCTTTTCATAAGCTGCAAGCTTCTTGATAAATGAAAGAATCTGGGAAATATCTTCGATTGTTGCAGGGCGAATATTAAATGGATTCATAAGAACGCTTTCCAAAATAAAAATTATTAGAAAAATACAATGATTCAAATTTCAGGGCAAGAACTTGTATTTCACTAAGATCTCTGAGTCTGATCAAGTTTGTCTGAAAAAAGCTCTATCATTCACTTTAAAAACCCTCAACAGCCGTATGCTAAAAAGGGAGATATCAATTAAGGTAGGTATTGAACACTTGATCCAATGCTAGGCAAAAGACAAAGAGGGAAACAAAAAGCATCCGCAGAAAGCAGTTGTATCACCACAACCTCATCTTAGTAAAAAATGTAGGCAAAAATAAGAGTTATTCACACACCATGCGTGTTCGAAAGAAACTTTCCAGATTGCCTGCATATGTCTCTGGCTTTTTACGATAAAGTTTTATGTGGGGGTTTTTAGAATTATAGCGTGCATGTGCCGCAGAAACGGCTGATTCATAAAGGGCATGGCGATAGGAAACGTCACCTTCTCGTCCTACCTGATACAAAGCAGACCACGCCTTGTCTTGGAATGTGTAAATGGAATCTATAATTTGTTTTTTATGCACAGGCGACAACTGTGCGAGAGAAAATAATTCAATTAATTCCTCTTGTCCTTTATAGGAAAGTGTAAAAGTTTTATTCTTAAAGCAGCCATAAGCCTTTGACAGCACATCACTGTCTACCGACGAGAAAACAGCATACATGCGACAGCAAATTTCTCTGTCGTGATCTGAAAGCGGTTTATTGGGAAATTGTGCCTGCTGCCATGCTTCGTAAGCCTCTTCTTGTTGGGCGTCCCAAACAAAAACTTCTCCGGCAGGCTTTCTAGTTTTTTTCAAAGACAACGGTTGAAAACCCTTTCCAGCCCTCCTCTTCTGCTGCCCCTTGTGGGTTCCACGTCATCCGCAAGAGTCAAAAAAACCCAAGACGTATAAAAAAATCCCGATAAAAATAGGAGAGCACTTATAAGCTTAACCATTGTTTTTCCTTAACAAAAAGTTCAAAATTCTACTTCCTAGTTTTTATATGGCAACTCTTCCTGAATATATCAAACTCAATGTATGACTAAACTCAACATAAAAGCGACTTTGCCCCGTTTTTTTACAACACATATTAAGTATTTTTTTATATGCTCATCGTCGTTTTTCTGACCACCACCAGCCACAGTGCCCATAATCAACCTGTGGTTAACACACATCTGTCCCCAGATGTTATTAGGACTTTCTCACGAAAAGCGAGAACATTCTTACAACTTGTCAGACAAGGTAAGTTTAAAAAAGTTAAAAATTTTATTGAGACGAAAAATCTGCAACATTCCAAACTTTCAACTTGCACTCTCAAAAACCCTAAATTTTGCCCAAAACAATGGCTATTTTGATATGGTGCGCTATTTTGAGCTGTACGAAGATGGTGAATTCAAAACTAATATTTTGAACAAAAAATACTGAAAGCTGTTGAAATGAAGATATTTTAGAGACATCAATCTTACTAAAAATAGGGGCAGACATCCAATACACCAATCCAAACGAGGAGTTGCCAAGCTTTCTGTATGCCATCAAAAATCTCGATTTTTTACTGATGCGCCTTTTTGTGCAGCTCTGTTCTAGAATCTATCGTAGAACGGCATATTGTTGGATTTTTTATGTAAAGTATATTAGAAAGCATAAAAAAACCCCTAGAAAACCTGGCAGCGACCTACTCTCCCACACGTCGGGGTGTAGTACCATCGGCGCTGAGGACTTTCACGGTCGAGTTCGGGATGG
>DINK01000029.1 GCA_002426825.1 Holosporaceae bacterium UBA5542 | reverse complement strand
GGCGGGCCAGGAATGGTAATGCGTCCAGATGTTATTGATGCCGCTTTGCGTTCTGTTCCCTCTACACGACGGGGGCAACTTATTTATTTGAGCCCTAAAGGTTGTCCTTTGGACCAAGATATGGTAAAAAAACTGTCGGAATCGCCTAATTTAAGCTTGCTTTGCGGAAGATATGAAGGTATTGATGAAAGGATCATCGATACTTGGGATGTTTTAGAAGTGAGTATTGGTGATTTTGTTTTGTCTGGCGGAGAGCTGGCAGCCATGTGTTTGATTGATGCATGCGTACGCGTTCTTCCTGGTGTGTTGGGCAATGAAGACTCGTTTCGTGAAGAGAGTTTTGAGGATTTTCTGTTAGAACATCCTCACTATACCAAACCGAAAGTTTGGAATGGGAAGCATGTCCCAGAAGTTTTGTTTTCCGGTCACCATGCAGACGTGAGGTCTTGGCGACTTGAACAGTCGAAGCGCCTTACAGAGAAAAGGCGCCCAGATTTATGGAAAAAGTATTTAGATAATAGTTAGGTTTTGTGATGAACATTTTACAGCAGATTGAAAAAGAATTAATCGATAAAGCAGAGGCAGCAGGGAACAAAGCGCCAGAGTTTGCCCCTGGCGATACTGTAAAAGTAAATGTAAAAGTTGTTGAAGGAAACAGAGAGCGTCTTCAGGCTTTTGAAGGTGTATGTATTGCTCGTAAGAATGCTGGCATTAACTCGGCCTTTACGGTGCGCAAAATCTCTTATGGAGAAGGTGTGGAACGTGTTTTCCCTTTGTACTCTCCTAAAATCACAATCGAAGTTGTGCGTCGTGGGTCTGTAAGACGTGCGAAGCTTTACTATTTGAGAGACCTTCAAGGTAAAAAAGCGCGTATTCCTGAGAAAAAAAGAGGCTTAGGTCGTTTTTCTCAGCCAAGCAAATAAGCTTTTTCTCGCTTATAAGTTTTCTAAAACCCTAGTTGGATTTTAATATCCCTTCGTTTATAGTGAGGACATGACAAATTCTATTTTTTCATGCTCTTTCTTGATGCCGGCTGTGACTAAGCATTTTCAAAATGTTTCACGGGTGGTTGTGCCTGCTGTTGATGGTCGGTTGGGAATTTTGTTCCGTCATGCTCCTATGATTTTAAAATTGAAGTCTGGTGTTGTTTCCATGCATACGAGCGCTGGTAAGACTGAGCATTTTTTTGTGTGGGGAGGCATTGCTTCTGTTGACCAAAAGCGGTGCAATATTGTGACAGATACTTACACTGTTTTAGATGATTTAGATCCAATGATTCTAAGCCAAAAGCTAAAAGGGTATCAAGCCGATCTTCTGGGTGTATCCCTTGAGCAAGAAAAAGATAAGTTGAACTATAAAATTGCGATCACGGAAGCCATGTTATCAGTTTTAAAAGAACATCAAAAAGGCACTTCTTGATGTATGATCAAAACAATATCTTCGCTAAAATTTTAAGAGGGGAAATTCCTTGTAAAAAGTTTTATGAAGATGATGTAGTGCTTAGTTTTTATGATATTAATCCCCTCGCAGAGACCCACCTTCTTGTTATTCCTAAGGCTTCCTATGTTTCTTTCGCAGATATGGTAAGGCGTGCTGGTGCTGATGATGTGCATCGTTTCTTTTTGTCTTTGCAGAAGGTGGTTAATAAAGTAGATCAAAATCAGCAAGGTCATCGCCTTGTGACCAATGAAGGATCTTTTCAAGAAGTTCCTCATATGCACTTCCATTTGCTGCTTGGTAAGATGTGCAGGCAAATAAATTAGTCATGCCCGATTTAATCGATCAATTTATTGAAATGCTGGCAGCTGAAAGAGGTCTGTCAAAAAACACTCAGGAATCTTACCGCCGAGATCTTACAGCATGTTTGATGTTTTTGAATCATACAGGACGTACGCTTGAAAGTGCAAAAGATGAAGATTTGCGTGCGTATGTGCAGGCTCTTTTCGATAAGGGTATGCGGGAGACGACCATCATGCGCCAAATTTCTGCTATGCGACAATTTTTCCAGTTTTTAATTGCTGAAGAAGTCTGCGCAGAGGATCCAACATCACTTCTGTCACGACCAAAGGCAAAAAAACCATTGCCCAAAATTTTAAATGAAAATGAAGTGGCGACGCTGCTTCAGTGTGCGGCAAATGATCACTCCCTTGAAGGCGTTCGCTTGCTCGCTTTATTAGAAATTTTATATGCTTCGGGTTTGCGGGTGTCTGAACTGATTGGCTTATCGCATGATGCCCNNAAAGGTAAGGGGGGGAAGGAACGTATGGTGCCCTTAAATTGCCATGCTATTCATGCTATCCAGTCTTATTGGAAAGTGCGTGATGCATTTTTGCCCAGTACGCGAAAAGCATCAATTTGGCTGTTTCCATCGTATGGTAAATCTGGGCATTTGACGCGGCAGCGATTTGGTCAGCTTTTAAAGCAACTTGCATCGCAAGCGGGCATTGATTCTAAAAAAGTATCTCCCCATGTTATTCGCCATGCTTTTGCTACACATTTATTGAATGGTGGGGCTGACCTTGTTAGTGTGCAGGCGATGCTTGGTCATGCGGATATTGCTACGACACAAATCTATACTCACGTCATGCATAAAAAATTAGTTGAGGTGGTAGAGCGGTGTCATCCTTTGAGTTATAAGAAAAAAATTGAGTCTGGGGCTTGATTCAACTAGCATATGGATATGAAGAACGTAATGCGTATAGTAACAATTCTTGCCATTTTTGGTTTTGCANNCACCAAGTTGGGTTGTGGTGCAGCCGCAAAAGCGATTTAAGAAAAAAGATAAGTTTTGGCAAATTCAAATTTCTAAAGAGGGCATGCCTGTCATCTATTTGATTCAGGGAGCAGATCCAACTGTGCGTGTTTTTGAGAAGGGGGTGTCGTATCATAACCTTATTCCTCTTACTTCCCATGGAATGAGCGTTGTATCTGATGTTGCTTTGGCGGAGCCTTTAGAGGGTAAAGGGCAAATTATCTTTATGGGCGACAAGGTGCAAAAACGTATTTTCTATTTTGTGCTTGGTAAACACCATATTCGCGAAATTCCTTTGCACCCAGAAGTGCCAACGGCTTATAAAGATTTTATTGCCCACTTGCACCCTGTTCCAGAGTCACTTCGCCATTTTTAATTTAGATACTTGGATTCCATTCAATGAAATTTCTTGATGAAGCAAAGATATATATAAAGGCCGGTGCGGGCGGCAATGGAGCTGTCAGCTTCAGGCGTGAGAAATTTGTTGAGTTCGGTGGCCCAGATGGTGGGGATGGTGGCCGAGGAGGCGATGTTCTTTTTTTGGCCGTTGATAATTTAAATACTTTAATTGATTTCCGTTATCAACAGCATTTCAAAGCAGAGCGTGGTGAGGGAGGTAAGGGGCGCAACCGTTCAGGAAAAGGGGGGGCTCCGATCGAAATTCAGGTGCCTGTTGGAACGCAGATTTTTGCAGAAGATAAAGAAACCCTTATCACCGATATGGATGTATCGGGGAAGCGCTTTCTGATTGCCCGCGGGGGGAATGGTGGTTTTGGAAATGCCTACTTTAAATCGTCAACAAATCAGGCGCCGCGCCATGCAAACGAAGGGTTGGCAGGGGAAGAGCTTTGGGCATGGCTTAGATTAAAACTCATTGCTGATGTGGGGCTTGTAGGGTTGCCGAATGCAGGAAAGTCTACTTTCTTGCGCACCGTTACCGCGGCACGCCCAAAAATTGCAGACTATCCCTTTACAACGCTTCACCCGCAGTTGGG
Organism: Holosporaceae bacterium UBA5542; assembly: GCA_002426825.1. Taxonomy (GTDB): domain Bacteria; phylum Pseudomonadota; class Alphaproteobacteria; order UBA7879; family UBA5542; genus UBA5542. Next base: position 800 of record DINK01000029.1, on the reverse strand, counting down.
GGTTGCCTATGCACAGGGCCAAGAATTTGTCTTGGCAGATTTACCTGGTCTTATTGAGGGGGCTCACGAAGGTGTTGGGCTAGGCACGCGCTTTTTAGGCCATGCTGAGCGTTGCCATGTTTTGTTGCATATGATTGATATTAGTAGCGAAAGTGTTGAAGGCAACTATCGTCTCATCCGCAAAGAGATTGAATCTTATGGGAGGGGATTGGCTGAAAAGCCTGAAATTGTTGTGCTTACCAAAAAAGACTTGGTGGATGAGGGTGTATGTGCTGAAAAAATGAAAGCAATCGTGCCTCTTGCTTCTGAAAAAGTATTTTCAATTANNATTTTGTTAAAATTCATCAACCATCAGTAAAATCTGAATTTTTTTGTTTTTCCTAAAGTGCTGTGTTAGAATCGGACGCAAGTAATAAAAATATATTAGGAGGAACTATGAAAAAGAATCTTATAAAATTTGCCTTTTGCTTGTGTTTACCTGGATTAGTGTATGCGGCAACAGCCGTGACGCATTTGATTGAGGAGGAAGAGCACCGTGGTCGAGGGGTTTGTGGTCCTGTAGTTGAAGATGGTATAGGGACATATCGTCGAGGTCCGTCTCTCTCTGGCACTTACCAGGGAACGCTTTTTTTTAGAGATGGTTTAGGTTTAGGGTTTGTGGCAAAACTTAAGAAAAAGAAAAAGAAAGAGGTGGTGCTTGGTCCAGATGGTGATGATGCCCGAGATCGCTCTTCTTCGACGGGTTCTTCTTCTGGCGCCAACAATTCTTCTGATTCAGAGTAACTAAAGTTGCTTGAGTT
>DINK01000022.1 GCA_002426825.1 Holosporaceae bacterium UBA5542 | reverse complement strand
CGATGGCAGCCCCGGGGCGTGACATTAAGCTGGGTGAAGATCATGTTGCCGGATCTCGAAACTTTACAACGAAGATTTGGAACGCCACACGCTATGCGTCGATGAGTGGCGCGGCATGGTCAGCAACATACAGCCCGAAAAATATTTCTCACCCCCTGAATCAGTGGATTGTTGCAGAGCTTCAAAACTGCCGGGATAAAGTAACAGATAGCTTGAAGGCTTACCGTTTTCATGATGCGTCTTCAACAATTTATCACTTTTTGTGGGGAACATATTGTGATTGGTACCTTGAACTCACAAAGCCTTTGTTTGTGGAATCTGATCCACAAACAAAAACAGAAACCCAAGAAACAATGGGGTGGGTGTTGGGCATGTTGATGCATATTATGCACCCGATCATGCCTTATATTACCGAAGAGATTTGGAAGTCTCTTGGTGGTGAAGGATTGCTGATTTCTGCTGATTGGCCAACAATCGAAAAAGGTGATTATCAAAAATCACAAGAGGACATTAACTTTGTGACCGAGATCATTGGTGCCCTTCGATCGTTACGTGCAGAATTAAGTATTTCCGCAACGCATCTTTTAGAAGTGGGTATAAACCGTCTTTCTAAAGAGATGCTTTCAGTGGTTACGACAAACGCCCCTATGATTCAACGCTTGGGGCGCGTCACGATTGTGAATTCTGTACAAGAAGAAAAGTCTGTTGAAGTGGTTGTGGGCCGCGAGCCAATATTGGTCGATGTTGCTGATGCTTTTGATGCAACAACTGAAGAAAGACGCCTTGAAAAAGAATCAGTGCGCATTGAAAAAGAGCTTGAAAAAGTAAATCAAAAACTAAGCAATAAACAGCTTGTTGACAAAGCACCTAAAGAAATTTTGGATGAACTGTACGAGCGCCAATCGCGGTTTTCGCAAGAAAAAGAAGCCTACGAACAATCGCGAGAAAAGTTGAAGAAGTTTTTATAGGATAGGGGAGTTATTCCTTCTTCAAAAACATCCTAAAGTAACTAGGCCTTAATACGCCTACCCATGCGGCACATCCTAAATAAAGGGATGATCCCACCAGCAAAACAGCCGGTACAAGAAGCCAGGGAGATGGGCTGATGGTGCGTATTGCGTTTTCAAAGTGGGTATTAAAAAATAAAAGATAAACCAATAAAACAAGGACGGGAATAATAACCTTTCTGGCATAAATTTGTAGGTGGGACGAAAAGAAGAATAATTTTTTTCTCACCAAAAGCACACCTAGAATACCTGCCTGTGTCCAAGCGGCAATGCTTGTGGAAAGTGCCAGTCCCACGTGGGCTAGGGAGCCAATCAAAAGTAAGTTTAAGGTGACATTGAGAACTACAGAAATGATGCCAATAATCATAGGGGTGCGGGTATCTCTGTTTGCAAAGAAGCATGTGCTAAAAAGTTTGATCAACACATAAGCGGGCAAGCCCGAGGCGAGTGCTTTCAAAGTATTTGCTGTGGGAATAATATCATCAACTTTGAATCGGCCATGGGCATAAAGATTTTCAACCAAAAACGGTGCTAGGAAAATTAAGCTGATCATGGCAGGGAGAGAAAGTGTAAAAGCACTTTCAAGAGAAACAGTTTGCAGATCTTTTGTTGATTGAATGTCTTTGGTGCGTATTGACTTTGAAAGCGTGGGTAGCAGCACAGTACTAAGTGCAATACCGATGACACTAAGAGGAAGTTGAGAAAGCCTGTCGGCATAACTCATATATGAAATACCGCCTACTTTTAGATACGAAGCAATCATAATGTCGAGAAAAAGATTAATTTGTACCACGCTTGACCCTAAGGCAGCAGGAAGCAGCACTTTTAAAAATTTTCTTGTTTGGGGGGTGATTTTTGGTTTTTGGGGGCGCACAAAAAGGCCAGAAACTTGGCAAGGCACAAACACCCATAAAAACTGTACGATACCACACCCTAGCACACCCCAGGCAAGAGCATACCCTGGTGAATCGAGGGTGGGGCTTAGGTAAATAAGGGCGCCAATAATGAAGAGATTTCCTGCTGCAGGTGATGATGCGGCTGCCGCAAATCGTTCGAAAGAATTTAGAATGCCGCTAAAAAAAGCAGTTAAAGAAATGAAAAATAAAAATGGAAAAGTGATTTTGGCAAAACTTACAGTCAACTTTAATCGTTCAGGCGTTTGTGTGAGGCCTCGAAAAAAAAGGGGGATGAGGTCAGGAAGAAAAAATTCAACGATAAGCACAAGGCTCACAAGCGCAATTGCCAAGAAAGAAAAAATGTTTTGGGCAAACTGCATAGCTGTTTTTTGACCATCTTTGGCAAGCATTTGTGAAAACAAAGGAACAAAAGATACATTAAATGCACCCTCTGCAAAAATACGTCGGAAAAGGCTTGGGATCTTAATAGAAATGCTGAGAGCATCACTGACGATGTTTACCCCAATGTAATGTGCTTGTAGTGTTTCGCGCACAAATCCTGTAATACGACTGAGAATTGTAAACCCGCTAACGGATAAAAATGATCGGATAAGTTTCATGAAACCCTTCTTTACATAACTGCCTAGATACTATTTAGACTCTATAAAGAATGCAAGACATTGTGCGGGCTTATTTTAGCTGACACCAATAAGGTGTGTGATCCGATGGGCGTGTCATGCCGCGTAAATCACGATCAATCCCAACGGCACTGAGTTTTTCTTTGGCATGAGAGGACGCAAGAATATGGTCAATGCGGAGGCCCCAGTTTCGATGCCAAGCGCCACTGCGGTAATCCCACCAGGTGTACCAATCTTCTTTTTGGCATTTTTCTTCTGGGTGTAGATCGCGCAGGGTATCTGTTAGGCCCAGGTTTAAGAGCTGATGAAAAATTGTGCGCTCTTCAGGGCTGACAAGTACAGAACCCTTCCATTTTTCAGGGTCATGTACATCGGCATCTGTTGGGGCAATGTTATAGTCGCCGCCGATTAAGAATGGTTCATTGTGTTGTAACACTTGTTCAAGGTGTAGGCATAAGTGCTTATAAAATGACAATTTGTATGAAAATTTTTCACTGCCTACTTCGGATCCGTTCGGGGCATAGAGAGAGGCAACACGCACACCCCCTGTAAACGCTTCAATGTAGCGCGCTTGCGGATCATTAAAATTTGGCAAATTTATTGTGATATCTTCGATGGGAAACTTTGATAAAATGGCCACACCGTTGAAAGTTTTTTGGCCATGTAGAGCAATATTATATCCCAAGTCTTCAATGAATTCGTTGGGGAAAGCCTCATTCACGCACTTTAATTCTTGTAAAAGAATAATATCTGGCTCAGAGGTTTTTACCCATTCTTCTATGATGGGGAGGCGTGTACGAACCGAGTTGACATTCCACGTTGCAATTTTCATAAACCGAAAGATCCCCCACACCCGCAGGATTCAGATGCATTGGGATTAACAACCTGAAAATAAGAACCAACAAGTTCTTCTACATATTTTAATTCAGAACCTTCGAGTAGCGCGAAAGAGGTAGGATCAATAACAACTTTTGCCATTTCTTCAACGATAATAACATCGTCAGGGTTTTGATTGCTTTCGAGATCAAGTTTGTACTGAAATCCCGAACATCCACCAGAAATGACTGTGATACGTAAGAACTGTCCTTTTTTTTCTTGAATGTCTTGAAGTTTTTCTCGCGCGCGTTGCTCGATTTTGAAAGAAGGCTGTGTCATATTAATTTCATACTTAAATTGCTGTGTTCTTGGCTAAATTTGGACGTTTCTGTAGACAAAACATCAATTCATATTGACCAAAACACCAAAGTTCTGCGATTATACGACATTGGAGTATTATTATGCAAGAAAGTCCTTGGCAGCCAGAAAGCCAACCAAATCAAACACGTCTTCGCTGGTGGTCATCGCGTGTAACGTTGATTCTTGTTCTGGCAGTTGCCGTCATTGCTGCCTTAATTTTTTTCTGGAATATGATGATGGCGCATACGGACGAGTTAGATGAAAGTAACATCCCCGTCATTATGGCAGAGCCTGTCTCTAAAGAATATCCTCAAAAAGATAAGGCGCGTGAGGGAGATTCAATTTATAGTCTTATTTCTAAAGAAAAAGAAGGTAAGACAGCTTTGGTGGTTGAAGATGAACAACCCGTTGTTGAAACGGCGCCCGATCTTTCTTCGAAACCTATGATAGCCCCTTCAGAAAACAAAAATGAAGTGATTCATATGGAAGAGAAGACACCAAAAGTGTTGCATCAGAAAGAGTTTTTTTTACAAGTTGGCTCTCTTCCATCGGCAAACGAGGCAGAGAAAGAATTAAAGCGATTAAAGTTCAAATTTAAGACACTTCTATCTGAATGGGGTGTTGACATTGTTCAGAAAGATTTAGGGGAAAAGGGTATTTTCCATCGCATACAAGTCGGCCCTTTTTCTTCAAAAGAAAAAGCACAAGAGACGTGTAAAAATCTTTCAAAACAAGGTGGTGCTTGTTTTTTAATTTATTAATACTTGTCGCATGCTGTGAGATTGAGCATGCGGTTAGTGTATTGTCGTTTAAAAGAGTGAGAGTTTAATGCTTATATTACATTTGATTAAAAGTAACGTACCTATTTTTGGAGCAGTTCTTTTCGGATATCTAGCTTCGCATTTCCATATGTTGGGCAAAAGAGCAACGTCTGTTTTATCAGATTTTGTTTTTCTTGTGGCATTGCCGTGTATGGTTTTAAACCAGTTTTCCAAGTACTCAATCGATAAAATTTTTGACTTTTCGTATATGGAAGTAGTGATTGCAAGTACCATTCCCTTGGTTTTCATTGGTTGGCTTGTGGGCAAAAAAGTTTTTAAGCAGTCACTTGGAGAAATCGCGTTAACAATGATGACGTCAGGCCAAGTAAATACAGCTTTCTTGGCAATTCCTATCTTTTTGCTTTTCTTTAAAACAGTATCACCCGTTGTGATGGTCACTGTATTTCAACAGCTTATTTTGGCGCCCACCATTTTGGGGGTGATTGAGTATGCGTCGCAGTCTAAGAAGTCAGGATTTGGAGGCCTTTCATTCTTAAAAGAGTTGCCAAAAGCAATTATTCGGACACCTATTATTCCAGCTTCGCTTGTTGGTTTTATTTTTTCATATTTTCATATTTCTTTCCCATCATCTATCTCTTATTTTCTTGATCTTATGGGGAAAGGGGCGGCCCCGATTTCTTTGTTTGTGTTGGGCCTATCTTTAGAACAAGATAAAATTAGTATTCATAAAAGTGATCGAAAAGAAGTTATGTTGCGTCTTGCGCTTAAAAACTTTTTACACCCCCTTGTTGCCTTTTCAATTGGAAAGTATATTTTTGAGTTGAATCCTTATTGGTTGCTTGCTGTTTCTTTGATGGCAGCTATGCCAAGCTCAAGAACATGCGCTTTGTATGCTCAAAGATATGGGTTGAACGTGCAGATGGCTAATACTTTGATTGTTCTTTCAACGTTTATTTCTTTCGCCATGATTAATGTGATTTTGTATCTTTCTGGTGATGTTTCCCTTTTAATGCAGGGCAGTTGCGAATAGCATATCTTCAAAAAGGTGCTGCCAGTTAAGTGAGGCATCAAGCTGAATAAAGGCGGCACCCATTCCCACAGCGGCTCGGTGCATCAGGATAAACTCTTGGGGAAGTACAACTTTTCCTTGCGTTTTTAATATCAATAAAATATTTTTCGCCAATTTTTTCCCGATGTCGACATTGTAAGATTCATTGATTTTTTGCACTTTATTTTGGGTAATGGGGCCATACAAAAAAGCGGACCATTGATTTAATGTTTCGACAAGGTCTTTACTTAAATTTTCAAAACCCCATAAAGAATAGGCTTCTCCACAATCCGTTTTTTTTTGTTTCAGGTTCTGGTAGAGAAGTTTTGTGCCTTCTAGAAATGTGTTGGAAAATTTCCGAACACATCCAAAATCAAGCACTATAATGTCACCTTCTTTTGAGAACAGAAAGTTCCCTGAATGAGGGTCGCCGTGTAAATACCCCTTACTGTAGAGAGGATAATACCAAGCCCAAAACAGATTTCTGGTGAGTTTTTCGCGAAAGTCATGGGGTTTTTCTTTTTGCGTTTCGAGAGGATCTCCATGCATCCACGACATGGTAAGCAATCGATTTGTAGAAAGGTTATCAATGACTTCAGGTACATGAATATGGTTGTAAGGCATAAATATGTTTTTAAAAACTTTTATGTTTTCTGCTTCATGCGTGTAGTCAATTTCTTCATATAAATGTTTCTTGGTTTCTAAAAAAAAGCTTTCTGTTTTGAATTGTCCGCCCCGTGCTTCATAAAGAGCAAGAAGAATTTTTAATTGATTGAGGTCTGATTCTAGAATGCCTGCCATGTTGGGGTATTGAAGTTTGCAGGCAACATTTTCACTGTTTAGAGTTGCGGCTTGATGGACCTGACCAATAGATGCAGCTGCACTGGGTTCTAAGGAAAAGTCAGAAAAAAAATGATGCCAATTTTCACCTAATTCACCCCGCATTCGTCGCTTTACAAATAATGGTCCCATAGCAGGGGCTTGGGTTTGTAGTGTCTTCAGTATGTCTGCATATTCTTCTGGAACGATGCCTGGTACCATTGACAGAAGTTGACCAACCTTCATTAAGGGGCCTTTAAACAGACCAAGTTCACGGACAAGCTTTTGGTAAAACTGCGGTGTGTTTCCTTGGATATGTTCTTTTGCTAAAGTGGCCATTAAAGAGGTATGTCCACCATACCTCTTTAGGCGTTTCAATAAAGTGTTCTCATCCATTAAGAGAGGTCTTCAAGCTCATCAATCATGGTTGAAACAAGATCTAACCCTTGATCCCAAAAATTAGATTTTGTGGCATCTAAATTAAAAGGTTTCAGCAAATCTTTATGGTGGAGTGTGCCCCCTGCAGAAAGCATGCTGATGTATTTATCTTGGAACCCTTTTGGCGATTCTTGGAAGCGCATATAGAGTGAGTTTACCAAGCAGTTCCCAAATGCGTACGCATAAACATAAAAAGGGACATGAAAAAAGTGGGAAATATAGCTCCAATAATAGGCATAGTTACCACTTAACTCGACATATGGACCAAGGCTTTCTTTTTGTGTTTCCATCCAAATATCACAAATTTCCTCTGTTGTGAGTTCGTGATCGCGTCGGATATCGTGGAACTTGTGCTCGAAAAGAGAGAAAGATATTTGGCGCACAATTGAGTTCAGCATGTCACTTACTTTGCCAGCAAGAATAGTTTTTCGTTCTTCTTTGTTTTGTGTTTTTGATAGAAGAGACTGGAACGTTAACATTTCGCCAAAGATACTAGCTGTTTCTGCAAGTGTGAGGGGGGTATCTGCCATTAAATAGCCTTGTTTTGCAGAGAGCACTTGGTGAATTCCATGCCCAAGCTCGTGGGCGAGGGTCATAATATCCCAAACTTTTCCTTGATAGTTCTGCAGAATATAAGGGTGGACAGAAGGTACTGTGGCGTGTGAAAAAGCACCGCCATCTTTCCCTGGTCTAAGTGCGGCATCAATCCAACTGTTGTCAAAAAATTGTTTCCCAATTTTTGCCATTTCTGGTGAAAACTGGTGATAGGCTTCAAGCACAATATCTCTTGCCTCATCCCAGCTATAAGTTTGCATCTTTTGTGTAGGAAGAGGCGCATTACGATCCCAATAGTTGAGTTTTTCTTGGCCAAGCCATTTTGCCTTAAGTTTATAAAACCGGTGACTTGTTTTTTGATAGTTGTTTTGTACACTTTTAAGAAGTGTTTCAATAACTTTATCCTCTACGTGGTTTTCTCGATTTCGCGAAGCCACAGGGCGATCATAGTGATGCCATGTGTCGGAAATTTGCTTCTCTTTTGCAAGAGTATTGAGAATAAGTGAGGATTGGCGGCTTATCTCCTTTAATTTCTCTCCAAAAACAAGGCTTGATTCTTTTCGAAGATTTTTATCGGCTTCGAAAGAGAAATTAAGAATTTCTGTACAAGAATACTCTTTTCCTTGAAAAGAAAATTTTAAGCTTGCAAAAGTTTCATCGTATAAGCGTACCCAATTATTTGATGCAGGAAGACTTAGTTCGTGAAAAAGGGTTTCTGTTTTTTGATCAAGCTGATGTGGTTTAAAAACACGTGTATCATCAATCCAGGGTTTATAAAATTTTAGTTCGGCTGATTCTTTATAAAATTGATTTAAACTTTTGTCAGGGATTTGGTTGATTTCTAGACAAAAGAAAATAAGTTTTTTTGAAAGGTCTGCGGCTTTTTCTAGGGCATGTTGATAAAAGCTTGCTCCTTTTTTATCATTCATATTTTGTGTATAGACAAGCACGGCATAGCTTGTAATAAACGAAATTGATTCAGAGATGCTTTCATAGTCTTTGATAGCTTGATACAAACCATCACCTTGCAGTTTATGAATGTTGGCTTCATATTTTTTGCAGAAGCTTTCTATCTTTTTTGAAAGTATTTTGAAGTCTTCTTCAATTTTTGGATCGTTGGGACTTTCATAAAAATCTGTTAAATCCCAGGTTGGGGCTTCAATCTTTAGCTTGCTTTTTTCCATATCAATACCTAGTTTTATGTTATGAGTACACAGAATACCTTTATGAATGAGGCATTACAAGAAGCAAAGAAAGCGTTTGCACAAGGCGAGGTGCCTGTAGGCGCTGTGATTGTTAAAAACAAAGAAATTATTGCACGTGCTTCGAACAAAATTATTGAACTTAAAGATCCTACGGCGCATGCGGAAATTATAGTGATTCGTGAAGCAGCCAGGTCTTTGGGGTATGAGCGCTTAATCGGCTGTGACTTGTATGTAACTCTTGAGCCTTGTGCTATGTGTGCTGGGGCTATTTCTTTGGCACGTGTGCGTCGCGTTGTTTTTGGAGCTCTTGATCCTAAGGGGGGCGGCATCTTGCATGGGGCCCGATTTTTTGCGCAAGAGACGTGCCATCATCGTCCTGATGTCGAATCGGGTGTTTTGATGCAAGATTGTGGCGATTTGTTAAAAACATTTTTTCAAGATTTAAGGCAGAAGAAGCGTGACAAGATTTAAATTAACCATTGAATATGATGGCACCCATTTTTCAGGTTGGCAGAAACAAGACAATGTCCCAAGTGTGCAAGAAAAAATAGAAAATGCCATCACGCAATTTTCACACCAGTCTTGTACCTTATACGTTGNNGCGGACAGATGCAGGAGTGCATGCCCTTGGGCAAGTTGCGCATGTGGATTTACCAGATGAGTTTGATGAAAAAACAGTGATGCGTGCGATTAATCATTTTCTAAAAGACGTTCCAGTCTCAGTTTTAAATGTTCAAAGTGTTACAGATGATTTTCATGCACGCTTTTCTGCTGTAGCACGGTCTTATCGCTATATTGTAATCAATCGTCGTGCAAAGCTTTCTTTAGAGAAAAATCGAGCATGGCATGTGTCTGTACCGCTTGATGTGAACTCTATGAAAGAAGGGACGCGCTATTTTTTAGGGCAACATGACTTTACATCATTTAGAACGGTGCATTGCCAATCCAAAACCACGGTGCGAACGATCGATGTTTTTAATGTCTGTACTGACAAAGACCGTATTGTTTTTGATATTAAGGCCCGTTCATTTTTGCACCATCAAGTGCGGAACATGGTAGGAACACTTGTTGACATTGGGAAAGGGCGGTTTCAGCCTAAAGATATCTTATCTATGTTGAAAGCAAAAGATCGGTCGGTTGCTGGCCCCACGGCCCCGTCTGAAGGTTTGTACTTTGTTTCAGTAATATACCCATAAAAAAAACCCCAGAGGAATTCCTCTGGGGTTTTTTGAAGAGTTAGTTAGTTGCATTAGTCTTCTGACTTTGTCAATGCCTTGAACTTTTTGCTCAATCCAAAGACAGAGAAGATCCATCCAATGACAACGATAACCAAGATTGGTGCAATAATATGAACCAACTGGTACAGGGCGCTGCCTGCAAAGGCTGTGAGTAGACCCATTTGGATATAAGATCCACCTGACTTACCACCACGTCCACCAATGACGTCAACTGCGGCCTTACCCTTAATCTTAAGCTCTGGATCAAGAGGAATATAAGCCATTTCTTTTGTTGGATCGAAAAGTGAATACTTCACAGCTTTACCAAAGGCATTCACACCAAGACCAAGGAAGACAGCAAACACAATAAGTTCTCTGCTCATGAGGCCTTGAGCAATGGCTTCTTTAATTTTCAACCCTTCTGGTAGAAGCGAGTTGTTGTGGAACACAACACCAAAGAAAATCATAATGCCTGCCAACAACACACATGGTGTAATTAGGGCTGCAGTACGCCAAGAGAAACGACGCAAAATGTTGCTTCCAACAAGCATAAGGGTAATGGCAATCACCCCTGTTACTGTGGAAAGCCCACCCATGACAGCGTTGTATTCATTCTCTGTTGGGAAAGCGAGTTTGATTTGCCCTTTCCAGACACCTTCAAAGATGTTGATGGAAACACCGTAGGAAAGAACAAGAACAGCCAAAAGTCCCAAATAGCGAGATTTCATAATGAATTTCAGACTTTCACCAAGGGATAGTTTTGCTTTTTTCTTCTTTTCGCCCATAGCTTCAGGGTCATAGTGACGCTTATCTGTTAGAACATTTCTGTTCATCCAGTAGAACGTGTACAAGAAGATAACACCCACAACAAAAACCATGCCCATCAAATACTTAAGGCTGAGCGACCATGCTTCTGATTGGGAAAGTCCCATGGTAGTGGTTACTTTTGAAAGATAATATACAGCCGGACCAGACAAGAGAAGACCGAAGTTTCCAAGGAAACCAAACATTCCATAAAATCTTTTTGCTTGGACCACAGGTGTAATAGCGTTTGCAAACTGCCAGAAAAGAAGGGAAAGTACAGCACTNNCCATAGTTCTGAAAGAATGTAGAACACGCTGTATGTCCAGTTACCAACAATGGGAATAATCCAGTGTAAGCTTGGGTATGTGGCTTGATACTGACTAATTGTATCAGGCGTCATATGGAATACTTCCCGAAGGGGGTAAATAATGAATGCAAATGCAACGAAAAATGCCAAGAAAGGAAGGGCTGTAATGTAGAAAAGACCTTCTCTTTTAAAAATATTCGCTGCTTTAGTATACAAAATCATAAACAAGATTGCAGAAAATGTAACACCAATTCCTTTTAGAAAGGCAAGGCTTTCAGCACCTGAACCTGGTGCTGTTACAACAAGTGCATCTTTTGTGTCACGAAGAATGGTGTAAATCACCAAAACGCAAAACATAATAAGTCCCATAGGTAGGAACTTTTTTAGCTCATGATTATGGATGGGCCATACAATAGATCGCCAGCCTGTAAACTCTGATTTGGATTCTTTTTTTGTGGACATGATAAACCTTAATTAGTTTGTTAGTAACAATTAACGAGACGTCAAAAAATGGAAAGGCCGAAGCACAGTCCATATAAGACAATTGTCATAAAAACATTGAAAAGTCAAACTCAAACTCAAACCAGATCAGCCATAGTAATGTTACTATGATTTTGGCAAATTAAGCATTTTTTTAATTTCTTCACGCACCACTTTTTCAACAATGGGTTCGACGTTTTTCATAACCCATTGTTCAATGGAGGCATGAAGTGACTCTTTGATAAGATCTGGTAAAGAAAATTCTTTATTTTTAGTGCTTTTTTCCACGTTTTTGGGAGTGGTAGAGACAGAAGACTTTAAAGGTGATCGAGCGGATTTCTGTAGGACAAGAACGTTGTCACCCACTGCTTCAGCATTTGTAGATGAAGATTCTTTCTTACCACTGATGTGGGGGATATCGGCAAAAGAATTAGACTTTTTCTTGGGTTCTGTGACCTGCTCTGAACATGGTGCCTCTATATTCATAATTTGACGAATAGAATTGAGGATGTCCTCCATGTTTTCTTCTATATTGTCATCAGATAAAGGAACCGCGTTTTTGGGATTGGTTTCAGAAGTCATTTGTTGCCTCGGCTTGTTTCATTATTTTATTTGATAGTATCTGATCATTTATACGTTGATCACGATCAATATTTATACCCCAGAAAGACATTTGATCATAGTCTGACTGTGGATCGTATATAGATACATTTAGATCTAGATTTGGTGCGGTAAGTTTGCCAAGAATTGCTAAGAGCTTATAGGCAGATAAAATGACGTTTTGTTCGACTTTCACAAGTTCAACTTTTGCGTTTGAGAGCTCTTGCTCGGCTGTCAAAACATCAAGGGTTGTTTTACTGCCAGACAAAAATTCTTCATTAACAGTTTCAAGGGCAATTTTTGAAGCCTTAACCTGTGATTCAAGTTGTTTGATTTGCGCGCGTGCGGCTTCTAGAGCATCCCACTGCTGACTTACTTGTTCCATGATATTGCGGCGTTCATAAATTGCCTGTAGGCGCTTTTGAGCAGACGTATATTTTCTTTGTCGAATGGATGCTTGGGTGCTGCCGCGAAAATCAAGGGGAATGGAGAGGGTTGCCTTGGCTTCGAGTTGCTCGCGTCGTGTTTTCCCATGCCCCNNCAGTTAGCTGTCTTGAGGCTGTAGCGCTAACATCAAAAGAAGGCAGAAGTCCTCCAAATGTTTTATCTGCTTCCGCACTGGCTGCCTCTGCAATGGCATCTTGTTTTTTAAGAGTTGGGCTTATCTTCAAAGCAATTTGTACGGCTTCAGACTTCGACTCTGGTAACAAGTTTTCAGGATAGCCAGGTTTTTCTAGGGGGCCATCCGCAGTCAGTCCAGTGGTTTTTACAAATGTCGCTTTTGCGATCTCTGCTTCAGATAAGGCTGTAATCACTTCTGCTTTTGCTTTGTCTAATTTGGCCTGTGTTGTGGCAACATCATATCGCGTCAGTTCACCAAATTCATATCGGTTGCGGGCCACTTCAAGTTGTCTTTCAAGAACTTTTTGACTGCCTTTCTTTACGCGGAAAAGCTCAAGTTTTGTTGATAAGTCTATAAAAGTTTGNNCGGGCCGTTGTTGCATATGTTGCAATTGCTGCTTCAAGCGCTTTTTCTTGGGCGCGAATATTAGCCATGGTGGCCCCACCGCTGTATAAGTTTTGTTGAAGAATTAAAGCGCCTTCTGTTGACCCCGAACGTGTATTAGCGTTCGAATCAGAGCGTGTACCTGCCGAAGTGACACCACGACTCAAGACGCTATGGCCAGATGTATCTGTGTAGGAAATACTTGCAGATGTTTTTGGCAGCCAATCTCTTTTTGCGCCACTTAAATCCATTTGGGCAGCCTTAACGGCGTATTCGGCCGTGATTAATGGACTTTGCTTATACGCACCCTCTAGCGCATGTTTTAATAAGATAAGATTTCCTTTAACTGGCCCGGTCTTAGGGTGGGGCGTATCTAAGGCTTCGGCCGGTGTCTTTTCATCCACACCTTCAACAATGGGCTCTGTAGATTCCGCTAATTGGCCTTTGGGATCTGTTGGATGAGGTTCGGCCGCACTTACATCTTCCACAACTTGGTCTTGGAGCGGTCCCATTTTTTCTTGGGTTGTTGGGGCATCCAAACTGGGGATGCTTTCTTTTTGTGCTTTTTTTATGCTTACCTTCCTTTTGGAAGAAGAGTAGGAATCACCAATGTTTGCAAGAACAGCAATAAAAAGGGTGCCACAAATAAGCTTAATAATATTTTTCATAATTACTTGAGCCTTAATAGAAAAATTCACAGATAATGATACATACCTTTGACTGTCATGTGAAGACGTTTATCATCTTGAAAATCGTGCTACTCTAGTATAAAAAAAGAACCCATGTCTACACAAAAACAAGAAAATACATTCTCTTACTATAAATCAAGCAAAGATGAGATATCTCAATGCTGTGCGAAAGGGTGCAAAGAATCTGGAACGCATCGTGTTTTGCTGGATTTGAATAACCCCAAAAAAATAAACTATATGTGTTTAGATCATATTAAGGAATACAATAAAAACCTTAACTACTATGCAAATATGACAGCAGAAGAGATAGAGTCGGAAATCAAAGCGGATACAATTTGGCGCAAGCCAACGTGGCCTTTTCGTGGTGATGCAAGAGACTTTCAAAGTGCTCGGGATTTCTTTTGTGTTTTTGAAGATCGTTCAAATTATTTTGAGGAGCGTGGTCGAAAAGAAGTTTGGCCGAGTGAAATTGCCGGGGCGGCAAAAGTTTTAGGGGTATCATTACCTGTGGAAATGAGTCATTTGAAAAAGACCTATAAACAAGCAGTGAAAGAATATCACCCCGATTTGCACCATGGCAAAAAAGACCGGGAAGAAAAGTTAAAAAAAATTAACATTGCCTATAAAATTTTAAGTAACTTTATTAAAGATGCTGAATAAACTTAAACCAACACTTCCTTTTTTTCTATTTTCTCTAATTTTTTTCTTTTACTTTTTTCTTTCTTCCTATGGATTGCTTAATAATAACGAAGGACTTTATGCTCAAATTTCTTGGGAAATGGTTGAAAGTGGAAATTGGACAATTCCTCACTTAAACGGGGTTCCCTATATTGAAAAACCACCACTTCTATATTGGCTTATTGCTTTTGGCTTTAAAATTTTTGGGAAGACGATTTGGGTTGCCCGTGCCGTGCCCGCAACGCTGGGTGCCATTACTTGTTTTTTAGTGTGCCAATTTGAGAAAAACAATCGAATAACATCCTATTTTCCAGGCATTGTATTGGCAAGCTCGGCGGGTTTTTTTGTTTTTTCACGAATGGTGTTTTTTGATGTTGGCCTGACTTTTTTCTTAACGGGAACATTATTATTTTTTTGGAAATACTTTAGCCTTAGGAAAAACTTCTATCTTCATATTGCAGCACTTTTTCTTGGTGGGGCTGTTCTGTTTAAGGGGCTGGTTTCACTTGTTCTTATTGGCCTTGTCGTTTTGGCGTTCTTATTTTTAGAAAAGCAGTTAAAGCTTATTTTTAAACTTTTAAATCCCGTCTCGTTGTCTCTTTTTTTTCTTGTAACGGTGCCTTGGCATGTGTTGGCAGCACAACAAGAACAGGGGTTTTCTTGGTTTTATTTTATAAATGAACATGTCATGCGGTTTCTTGATCAGCGAATTCCAAAGGACTATTATACAGGGCCCGTCTACTATTACGTGCCGCGTCTTGTGCTTTATTTTCTTCCTTGGGTAATTGTTTGGCCATTTTTAAGACAGTTTCGGTTAGCCAACCAATCTTTGGGACGTTTCTTGCTGTGTTGGTTTTTTGCATTTTTACTCTTTTTTTCTTTGTCGCGCGCGAAGGCAAACTACTACATGGTTGTGGGGATGCCGCCACTTGCCCTATGGTTTGGGTTGCTTTTAGAACGTGTAAAGGGTGGGTATAAGATACTTGTCGGTGGTGTTGTTATTTCTGCCCTTCTTCTTTTGGGAGGTGTTTATTATGCCCAGTATAAAGAACCTGAAATTACTGTCAGAAATTCTATCGCATATCTTGATTTAACGCAGAATGTTTTCTTGTATAAAAGATTTGAAGAACTATCCTCTCTGCCCTTTTACTTGGGCCGAACTGTACCCCTTATTAATTCTGAAAGTCGAGATTTGTGGTATGGCCAGCAAAAAATGCAACACCCTCATTTGTTTTTAAACGAAAGCGTGTTGGATTCTTGTAGTGCCTATGTCTATGTTTTGAAACGTGATTTGCCTGATTTTGAGTCTCGCTTCAGGAAAAGGTCGACTATAAAGATTTTTTCCGTACCCAAATATGTGGTTTACTGGTGTGGCCATATTAAGAAGGAGTAAACATGAGCAGTGCAAATATCTTAAGCAGTTTCAGTATTTATTTTAAGAAGCGGTTGTTGATCATTCTTCTTTTTGGATTTTCAAGCGGACTGCCATTACTTTTGACACTATCTACGCTTTCTTTCTGGTTTTCAAAAGTAGGTATTGATAAGCGCACAATTGGTTTATTTGCTTTGGTGGGCATGCCTTATGTGTGGAAATTTTTATGGGCCCCTTTTTTAGACCGTTTTAAGCTTCCTTTTTTGACCAATGCATTGGGACGTCGGCGTGGATGGTTGCTTTCTGTTCAAATTTTATTAGCGCTTTCTATCATTATGATGGGGCACAGCCAACCAGAACAAAATCTCTTTCTAACCGCGGTATTTGCACTTTGTGTTTCCTTTTTCTCTGCAACACAAGATATTTTAATTGATGCTTATCGTATCGAATCTCTTGACCCGTCAGAGTATGCTGCGGGTGGGGGTGTCGAAGTTTTTGGCTATCGCTTGGGTATGATTATTTCTGGTGGTGTTGCACTTTCATTATCAGATACGTATTCTTGGGAAACCGTGTATCTTATTATGGGATTCTTTATGGGGATTGGTATTCTGACAACATTGTTCTGTAAAGAGCCAGCCTCTTCCAAGCAGCTAGATCTTTCTTCAAAGACTTTAAAGTCTACGGTTATTGACCCATTTTTAGACTTCATTACCCGCCCTGGTTGGTACTGGGTGTTAGCTTTTGTGCTGCTGTATCGTTTTGGAGATAATTTAATTGGGCAAATGGCAACAGTCTTTTACCAAAAACTGGGTTTTACAGGCACGGAAATTGGTATGGTAACTAAGACATTTGGTATCTGGATGGTTGTGGTTGGAGGCCTGCTTGGGGGTGTGATCGCCAAACGTATTGGTATTATGAAAACTTTGATGGTTGGTGGTATTTCCCACGTGATATCCAATGGTTTCTTTATTTTGTTGGCATTGCATGGACACTCGATGCCCTACCTTTACGGAACTATTATCTCAGAAAATCTTTCAGGCGGGGTCATGACCAGTGCTTTTGTTGCTTATCTCTCAAGACTTTGTAACCTTAAGTTTACGGCAACACAGTACGCATTGTTTACGGCAATCATGGCTGTGGGTCGGGTGTTTGTACAATCAACTTCTGGATTTTTGGCAGAGCGATTTGACTGGGTTGCATTCTTCCTAATTGCAAGTGCAGCGGCACTACCAGGGCTTATTTTATTATCTTATTTGATGAAGCGCTTTCCCGTTGAGGAATAGTTTTACTGCTTAAGAAACAGCTTTGTTTCTTTGAGATGCCTGATAAACGATATAAATGCCAGCGCCGATCACAAATGGTGCGCCTAAAAGCATTTCTTTGCCCAATCGTTCGCCCCATCGGAAATAACCAATAATACTTGTCCAAATGATTAAAGTATAAAGAAGGGGGGCGATAACAGATACGGGGGCCAGGCTATATGCCTTTACCAAGAAAACTTGGCCCACAGCCGCAAGTGCGCCGAGAATAAATAAGAAAATGTGATTTTCCATCTGAATCGGTTGCCAGCAAAAAGGCACAAAAAAGATAGATAAAATCCAAATACTCAAAGTGTGATAAAACACTGTTGTAATGGGGTGATCTTTTTTGGACAACATACGTGCCATGTTGCCAATAATTGCTTCTAAAAAGGCAGAAGAAAGGCCGGCCATCACACCAAATGATGTTACTTTCCCAGAGGGGTGTGCCATGATGAAAACCCCGAAGAAACCTATAAAAACAGCAATCCACCTTTTTAAACCAACTTTTTCTTTAAGAAGTGGGTACGATAAAGCCGTAATGAACAAAGGGGAGGCAAACACAAGCACAGTGCTGTCTGTTAGTGGCAAGGCATCAAAAGAATAAAACATGGCGTACATGCTAAAAAAACCAATGACGCCACGTAAGATTTGCAGCCTAAGCTGTGTTGTGCGAATCAGGCGCATATTCTTGGTGACCAAAAGAAAGCCCAGAATACAAATTAAAACCCATGAGCAGCGGAAGAAAACAATCTGCATGACATGGTTTTCTTCGCCGACTTCTTTGATAAAAGCGTTACCCATGGCAAAAATCATCATCGTTAAGATCATGAAAAAGGCACCCATATAAACTTTACGTTTGTTTGATTGAGGTGCTGTTGGCAGAATTCCTTTAGTCACTTTCTATGGTTCCTGGGTTTTGAATAAGGTGATAATCAAGGGTATTTTTAATAATCTCTCTGAATGTTTTTGTAGGTGCCCAATCTAAGTATTTTTTTGCATTTTCAATAGAGGGCACGCGTTCTTTTACGTCTTCATATGCCGCACCAAAATGTGTTGCTGATGCAACGGTTTCAACTTTTGCCTTTTCCGCAAAATGCGCATATTTTTCGTATTCCTTCATAACTNNAATAACTTCTTGAGCAGCATCAGCAATGGAAAGATTATTATCTGGGTTGCCGACATTGAAGATACGACCTGAAGCATTGTCGTTTTTATTTTCAATCATTTTGATAAGAGCTGCCACCCCGTCACCAATGAACGTGAAGCATCTTTTTTGTTTGCCCCCGTCCATAAGTTTTATAGGACGTTGATAAAGGATATTATTAATGAACTGGATGATTGCGCGAGAAGAGTTTTCTTTTTTAGAAAAAACATCATCCATTTTAGGACCTAACCAATTGAAAGGGCGGAAGAGGGTGTAATCAAGTTTTTCATGAATGCCATATGCGTAGATTACGCGATCTAACATCTGCTTAGCACAAGAATAAATCCA
Organism: Holosporaceae bacterium UBA5542; assembly: GCA_002426825.1. Taxonomy (GTDB): domain Bacteria; phylum Pseudomonadota; class Alphaproteobacteria; order UBA7879; family UBA5542; genus UBA5542. Next base: position 11,501 of record DINK01000022.1, on the reverse strand, counting down.
ACGCTGTTTATGGATGGGGCCTAAAACTAGATTCGATTTTTCTTCATCAAAGGGTGTGTCTGGGGACATACCATAAACTTCAGATGTGGATGGGAAAATAACTCGCTTTTTATATTGAACACACCACTTGATAACCTGAAGGTTTGATTCAAAATCCAATTTAAAGACAAGAAGCGGATCTGAAACATAAAGTGCTGGGTTTGCAATTGCGATCAGGGGCAAAACAACATCGGCTTCTTTTACTTTCTCTTCTATCCATTGTTCATGATCAAAAAGGTCGCCCTTTTTAAAATTAAAATTCTGATGGCCAAGACATTCTTCGAGTTTATGATCAGAGACATCAAACCCATAAACGTGCCAATCTTTTTCACGCAGAATTTGTTCAGTTAGGTTGCTTCCAATGAAGCCGTTTGCACCAAGAATGAGAATTTTTTTAGACATTTACTTTTTGTCCTTTTCTAGAGATGTGTCTTGTATAATTTGACGAATTGTATAGCGACGTCGATTAAGGGCTTGGTATATGCGCCCTACATATTCGCCAATAATTCCAATACCCATAATGGCAACGCTGATTAAGAAAATGATGATTGCAATGAGCGTAAATACGCCTTCTGCTTCGGGGCCGTAGATAAGGCGTCGACCCAACATGTAGAGCACAAGGGCAAAGCTGAGACCTGATACCACCATACCAAAAAATGTAAAGAATTGAATGGGAAGCATCGAAAAGTTTGTGGCCAAATCAATGGCAACACGAATAAGTTCATAGATACCATACTTTGAATCACCATCTTCACGAGCATCATGACGCAGCCCTACCTCGGTAGGGTTTTGTGCCATTCTCCACGCGAGAACAGGAATAAAAGTGGATGATTCTGTGCCTTCGACAATTTGATCGACAATCGAACGACTGTAGGCGCGGAACATGCACCCTTGATCGCGCATACGTGTGCCCGTTAACGCAAAACGGACATGATTTGCAAAACGAGATCCCCAGTGACGCCAAGCGTGATCACTTCTTTTTAAACGATAGCTGCCCACTACATCGTGGCCTTTTTTATACAGATCTAACAGCTTAGGGATTTCTTCTGGGGGGTTTTGTAAATCTGCATCCAGGTTAATAACAACTTCACCGTTTACTTGTTCAAAAGCTGCCATAATTGCCATGTGCTGGCCATAGTTACCACTGAAGTCGATAACACGTACATGCTTTGGATACTTTTCTTGTAGGGTTTTGAGAATGTGGATTGAGTCATCTTTACTGCCATCATTCGTATAAATCACCTCGTAAGGTTCTTTTATTTTCTCAAGAACAGCCATAAGTCGATCGGAAAGTTTTTGTAAACTTTCTTGTTCATTATAAACGGGGATCACGACGGAAAGATATATTTTCTTCATGGTTTTTACTTTAACACTTCATTCAAAGATTCTATTACGCGACTTTGCTCATCATCAGTCATTTGAGGAAAAAGGGGAAGACTAAAGATGTTGGCTGCAATATTTTCAGCAATGGGGCACATTCCCTCTTTAAATCCAAACTTTTCACGATAAAAAGAAAAAAGGTGTGGTGCTTGCCAGTGCAAACCAAGACCAATATTTTTTTCTTTCATTTTTTCTATAAGCTTGTTTCGATCTATGCCAGCAATCTTTGTTTGAATTGTGGGTGCATAGAGGTGCCACGCATGATTATGATTGTAATTGGGGGCTTGGGGTAGGCTTAAACATTCAATATCTTTCAAAGCTTCTTGATAAATGTCGACGCGTTTTTGCCTGTTTTTTATANNAATGTCCATCATGTTATACTTAAAGCCGGCCATATTGACGTCGTAAAGTTGAGATCCATCTTTTGCAAACCGATTCCAGGCTTCGCGGTTAATGCCGTGGAAGCGTCCCATTGGAACAAATTCTTGCATGTCTTTACATGAAGAGGATAAGGCACCGCCTTCACCTGTGGTCATATTTTTATTGGGATGAAAGCTAAACACTTGCGTATCCCCAAAGCTGCCTATTTTTTGGCCTTTATATTCTGTGCCAATGGCATGTGCGGCATCTTCGATCACACGTAAATTATGTTTTTTGGCAATATCGTAAATGCGGTCTAAGTCAACGGGTGCACCAGCAAAGTGAACGGGAACAATGGCCTTTGTTTTAGGGGTAATGGCTTTTTCCACTAAATCACAGTCCAAATTATAGGTGCCAGGCTCTACATCAACAGGTACAGGGGTGCCACCTGCTTGTACAATTGTGTTGTAGGTTGCGATAAAGGTAAATGCCGTTGTAATTACTTCATCCTCTGGCTTCAAGTTAAGCGCGGCCAGAGCCAAATGTAGGCCGGCTGTTGCAGAAGATAAACAGGCAACATAGGGCGCGCTTATATAGGTAGCTAAGTCTTCTTCGAATTTTTTAACGCGTGGACCCGTTGTAATCCACCCCGATTTTAGTGTTTCAACAACCTCTGCAATTGCTGCATCGGAAAGACAGGGTTTCGTAAACGGAAGAAATGAATAGTTTTTTATGGCCATTTAAAAAAACTTTCTGCAAGGTTATGGGTTTCTTTTACAAATTAATGTGTAATCTTCGTGTGAAAAGGATGGCTGCTCTTTTTGATAGGGGAAAGGGATCGCAACCGCTCTTGATGTTTGGGCAATGACACACACATTTCTTTTTTGTGCCCAAAAGTTTTTAAACCCAGAATCAGTAAGAAAGGTTGTGTTACTGGGGGAGATTTTTTTTCCAAAATCCAGTTCACCGCTCCAATTAATAATTTTTACAGTACGATTTAGGTAAAAAGGAAGATCTTGCGGGTAAAAGCCGTAAACCACAACCTCAGTATCGGAAGATTGATATTTTTGAATATATTCAACAAAAGGTTTCATGCTTGTTTTTTGTAAAAAAGGGCCAACAACATTGATGATATAGAGAAAGCTGATTTGGGTGAGAAGAATCACTAAAAATCCCCATTTGGAAAATTTACTGTAGCTGAGCAAAAGAAATAGAACACTGCCTGTACATAGGAGTGGTTTTAGTATGTTTAGGTATGGCAGCAAAGCATGATAAAGATTGGGGTCATTTCTAAGCTGTAGAAAATAAGGAATGCCGTAGGCAAGACCCCACGAAATAAAGGTATAGGCCCATGCCTCAATTTTATAAGATTTTTCATTTTTAATGGTGTATGAGATGTATCGCCCAACAACAATGGCAGCAGGGAAGAAAACAGGTAGAATGTAGGGAATGAGTTTCGAAGAAGAAAAAGAAAAAAACACAAACACAAACAAGAACCAAATAATGTGAAAAGCTTCTATGTCGTAAACTTTCCAATCCCTTATTTTAAAGGGGATAAAATTTTTGACAGCTTTCGGTAGGAAAAAAATCCAAGGTAAAAAACCAATTGCAAAAATGGGGGCAAANNAATCTGACAAAGTGTTCGTGTAGGAAGTAGAAGTCAAAAAATTGAGGATTCTCCTGTGAAACCAAAAAGTGCCAAGGTACAGCAATCAGAAAGAATACCGTTAAATTTGTTGGTAAATAAAGAGGGCGTAAAATATGCCATTTATTCAATACAATGACCCATAAACCAATAATACCAATAGGGAAAACAATCCCGATTAATCCTTTGGTTAACACTGCTAGACCCGTTGTAATTGCAGCAATTAAAAGGTGAAAGCGCCTTTCTTTGCCAGGCGACAAATTTATGCCAACAATAAACGAAAACAAGCCAGCGGCGATCAACACACTGAATACAAGGTCTAGTAGAATAATACGGCTAAGTGCAAAATATAATGTGGATGTGCCAAGGACTACGGCACTAATAAGACCAGTACTGCGGCTGAAAGTGCGTGCTGCAAAAGCATAACAAGCCAAACACCCTAAGAGAGCAAAAAAAGCAATTGGCAGGCGCATGGCAAATTCAGATGTAAATCCTAATTTTAAAGGTGCGGCTTCTAACCAGTAAACAAAAGGAGGTTTTTCAAAGTATTTTAAACCATTCAGGTGTGGGGTGACATAGTCTCCTGATGCCACCATTTCCCTTGGAATTTCAACATAGCGCCCTTCGTCTGGTGAAGATAGGGGGCGGCCNNGACCAACAAGAAAAAGAACCCCTAAACCAATGATTAGAAAAAGATAATCTAGTTTAGGCGAAGGGCTCTTATGAATCACTTTTCATCCTTTGGTTTCATGGTTGGAAAGGCAATGACATCACGAATGCTTGGTGCGTTGGTCAAAATCATTGTAAGTCGGTCTACCCCAATGCCAAGACCACCGGTTGGAGGCAAACCATGTTCCAACGCATTTAGGTAATCTTTGTCCATATGTTGGGCTTCTTCATCGCCTTTTTCTCTATTTTTTACTTGGGCTTCAAAGCGTTTCCCTTGTTCAATGGGGTCGTTGAGCTCAGAGAACGCGTTGGCAACTTCCCATGTATTGATGTAGCTTTCAAACCTCTCTGTAAGGCGGGGATCGTCACGATGCACTTTGGCAAGAGGCGAAATATCTAAAGGGTGATCTGTCACATGAATGGGTTGAATAAGGGTAGGCTCAACTTTTTCTCCAAATACGGCTTCAATCACTTTCCCCCAAGAGTCTGCACCTTCAAGGGGAATGCCTCCAATTTTTTTGGCCGCCTCTCTGGCGTCTTCCACACGTGTCAAGGTGCTGAAATCAATCCCTGTCTTTTCTTTGACAAGTTCTATCATGGATTTCCTTGGCCAAGGCGATGACAAGTCAATTTCATGGTTATTATAAGTGACTTTTGTTGTGCCATTTGCTTTTAGGGCCGCATTTTGAATAATTTCTTCGGTGAGCTTCATCATGTCGGTGTAATCAGCAAAGGCTTGGTACAATTCCATCATGGTGAATTCTGGATTGTGACGCGGAGATATGCCCTCATTCCTAAAACATCGATTGATTTCAAAAATTTTGTCAGAAAGGCCGCCGACCATTAGTCTTTTTAAGAAAAGTTCTGGTGCGATTCGCAAGTACATGGGGAGGTTTAAGGCATTATGATGCGTTAAGAAGGGCTTGGCAGAAGCGCCACCTGGGATAAGGTGAAGCATGGGTGTTTCAACTTCTAAAAACCCTCTTTCTGCTAAGAAGGTGCGCATAGATGCAATAATGGCACTGCGCTTCCTAAGGCGATCACCACTCTCTTTATTCACGATAAGGTCAACATATCTTTGTCGGTATCGTGTCTCAATATCGGTCAGTCCGTGGTATTTTTCAGGCAAAGGCAACAAAGACTTTGAAAGCACGGTTACCTTTTCGTTGTTAATTGTAAGCTCGCCTCTTTTAGTGCGGCGAATGGGGCCAGATACACCGATCCAATCCCCAATATCGAGTAACTCTAGGGTTTTAATTATGTCGCCAGAGAGTGTCTTGATGGAGGAAAAAATTTGAATAGTGCCTGTCACATCATGCAAGTCTATAAACATGCCACTGTTGCGAATAGCGCGTATGCGCCCTGCAACAGAAACAATTTCATTTGTTTCTTGACCATCTTCAAGGTGTCCGAACTTATCGTGCAATTCTTCCGTTTTGTGTGTTGCGGCAAAGGTATAGGGATACGGATTCATTCCCAACGCACGCATTTCATTCGCTTTTTTAAGCCTGACTTCTCTCAAATCTTTTTCTGCTGTACTCATTTTTTTTCTAAGCTTCTTCTTTCAAAAGAGATTGTAGTTCTCCAGATTCAAACATTTCCTTCACAATATCGCAGCCCCCAATAAATTTGCCGTGGACATAGAGCTGTGGAATTGTAGGCCAATTACTATAGTCCTTAATGCTTTGACGCAAATTGGGATCAGCAAGCACATTAACGTCCTTGAAAGGAATGCCCAAGCCCTTAAGAATTTGTACCACAACACTTGAAAAACCACATAATGGGAAATCGGCAGTGCCCTTCATAAATAAGACAACGTGGTTGGATTCAATATCTTTCTTTATATCATCAATATATTTTTTTTGGTTCATGGTGCTTACTCACATGCTTTGGTTTTGACGGTGATGGCATGAAGGACGCCATCGTCGATGTGCGTCTTGAGGACGTTATACACCATTTGATGTTGCTGTACACGGGTTTTTCCAGTGAATAGCGTTGAGTGTACTGTGACTTCAAAGAGATATCCATTTCCATGAGGGTCATCTACAGTGACGTGACTTTCTGGAAAATTTTTATCCAACAACTGTTTAATACTGATGGTGTCCATAAATATTTCTTTCTTAATTAACTCTTCGTAGCTTCACGTATTTGCAGAGTACTTTTTTCCTCTGATTCAGCTATTTCTTGATAGCGTCCACCTAAGTTGTCGCTTAGAAACTTTTCAGCAAGTGCGTAAAAAGATAGACGGTTTTCAGGGCGCATGAAACCATGGCCTTCATTTGGATAGAGTGCATACGTAACAGGAATTTTATTCTTTTTCATTGCTTCAACAATTTGATCAGATTCGGCTTGTTTTACGCGTGGATCGTTGGCACCATGCCCAATTAACAATTGTTTTATGATGTTCTGTACATAGTTGATTGGTGACTTTTTCATCAGAACAGCGCGCCCTTTTTCCGAGTAGGGGTCGCCTCCAAGTTTTATTTTAAACATATCAATGACAGGCTTCCAGTAAGGGGGAAGGCTTTTGTAGAGTGTGATCAGATTGGAAACCCCCACGATATTCACCCCACAAGCGAAAACATCGGGTGTCATTGTTAGGCCAACGAGGGTTGCATATCCCCCATAACTGCCTCCCATAATCGCAATTTTTTGAGGGTCTGCTATTTTTTTTGTTTTTAACCAATTGACAGCATCGATGAGGTCAGTATGCATTTTTTCTGCCCATTCACCATCGCCTGCAGAAACGAATTTTTTTCCGAACCCTGATGAGCCTCGATAGTTTACACTTAAAACAGCATATCCGCGGTTGGCAAGCCATTGGTGGAGGGCATCATATCCCCACGAATCGCGTGCCTCAGGGCCTCCATGAACTAAAAGGACGGCTGGGACAGTGTTTTCCCCGTCGATGGCACACCCTTCGGGGAGTGTTAAGTAGCTTACGAGCTTTAGGCCGTCGCGCGCTTCAATTTCTACAGGGTGCATCGGTTGAAGCGTAACAGACTCTAGCGCCTTTCTATTAGAAAAGAGATGGGTCATGGTTTGTGTTGTGCGATCATATACGTAGTAGTTCACAGGCCCTGTATCTGTTACGTATGCAACAATCCAAATTGTATCTTTATTGTCAGATGAAATAACGCTCGAAAAGCCTTTTTCGATTTTTTCCAAAATTTCAAAATCTTTTTTGTATCTGGAATCGATAAGAACTCTGTGGGGTTTTAGATAGTCTTCGCTGTACCAAACAGGTGTTTTTTCTTGTGTGTGAAACATGATACGTGCTTCAGCTTTTTTGGGGGCAATGATTTCTTTTGTTGTTTTTGTTTCGAGATCCATCAAAACAAGCTTGGCAAGGTTTGATTGGCGACTGTCTTTCATATAGACAGATTTTCCATCTTTCGAAAGCAAGACAGGGCCCGTATTCGAGCTGTCCTCGTGACTGAAAGAAATAAAAGGCTTCCATTTGTTTGCATCACGCTTGTACCAATTTGTTCTGCCTTCTTGATCCATTTTCATGGCGAGTTGAAGCGTTAAGTCGTCATCAGCCATAAATCCAATGTATTCGTTATTTTCATAGACCTTAAGCAGGCTATTTTTAGAAAGGTCGAGCATATAAATATCGTGGTAATTCGGAGTACGGTTATTGATTCCGATTAGGAATTTCTTGGGATGCTTTTCTGAAGAGTGAATAAAAGTAACTTGAACATTTTTTTGGTCAACATGTGTTTTTATGTTGCCTGTTTTTATGTTGATAGAAAAAAGGCGCCAGTTTTCGTCGCCGTCTTTATCTTGCACGTAAAGAATATGTTCGTTGTCGTAAGCCCAGGCATAATTTGTGATGCCCCGGCCTTTATCATGTGTGATGCATGTATCAGTTTTTTCATTGCTTAGCGACTTTAACCAAATATTTAAAACGTCATTTTTAGGGGCAACATAGGTTAGATATTTTCCATTTGGGCTTAAACGAACCATGGTTTTATCAGGGTTACCGAAAAAGGTTTCGCGCGGAATGAGGGGGGTGTTGTGCATTTTATATACTCCATAAATAGCGAGCGTTAGAAATAATAGGGCTGTTAGGAAGATGGCTTTAAACTTGTGTGGCATTGTTTATGATTTTTTTGAATTGTTCAAAATTGATAGATGCGCCGCCAACAAGCACACCGTTTACTTGGTTTATTTTTAGAATTGAAGCAATATTATCAGGTGATACGGATCCGCCATATAAAATGGGGGGAATGATTTCAAACAAATTAGCGATAAAAGCGCACACATGTTCGATTTCTTCTGTTTTAGGTACTTTTCCTGTGCCAATAGACCAAACAGGTTCGTAGGCGAGCAAGAAAGGAATATCTTTGTGGGGCACAGATTCTTCCACTTGGCTTTTCAGAACAGAAAGCGTTTCTTGTGCCTCGTATTCGGCAAGTGTTTCACCAACACATATGATAGGAAGAAGCCCAAACATATTGGCTTTTTCCGCCTTCTTGCGCACCATGTCTGATGTTTCTCTGTGGTGTTTTCGTCTTTCAGAGTGTCCAACGATAACAGAGGTGCATCCAGCCATTTTGAGCATATAGGGACTTATTTCTCCTGTGAAGGCACCTTTTTCTTCTGTTGAACAATCTTGTGCACCAAGAAAGATAGAACTGTTTTCTAAAATTTTTTGGGCGGCCTTAAGAATGGTGAAAGGGGGAGAAATAATACATGTCGTACGATCATTAATTTTTAGTTGGGAAAGGTTCTTCAAAAGATCAAGGCCTTCATCATCACCCAAGTTCATTTTCCAGTTGCCGACAATAAATTTTTCCATAGCTTAAAAATTTTGTGTATGGTAGTTAACAATTCTTAAGTTTTATGCCATATGTGGCATCAAAAATCTATTTCAAAGGTCGTCAATGTTAAAGTTTTTAAGAGATAACGCTAATTCTTGGATTATGAAAATACTCCTTGGCATTCTTGTACTTAGTTTCGGTGTTTTTTGGGGGGTGGCTGAATTTTTTAGATCACCGTCTGCAGCAAATAATGTTGCCACAATTGGCAAGCTCTCTGTTTCGAAGCAGGATTTAGTTCGGTCGGTTCAGCAAGAAATGAACAGAATCAATGCACAGCTTAAGGGTCAAAATATTACTTTTGCTCAAGCTCTTAGGTTTGGATTGGTCTCTCAAACCCTTGTGCGCATTGTGAATGAAATTTTGATTGAAATGTTTATGAAGGATACAAAGCTAACGGTTAGTGAGCAAGCGATCGCAAACCTTATTTTTGCAGATCCTGTATTCAAAAATAGTGCTGGCCAATTTGATAAGGAAAAATTTAAGCGTGTACTGGCGGCAAACCAATTAACAGAGGCTTCCTTTTTCAAAAGCAGGCAACGTGCTTTAGGGCAAATGAATTTGCTGGCGGCCCTGCGTGTGGGACAAACTGTTCCTGCTTCCCTTGTATATCCTCTCTTCCAGGTTATGACACAGAAAAGAAAGTTTGATGTTGTGAAAATTGATGCACAAAAAATAAAGGTGCATCCTGGTTTAGAGGCACAAAAAGATTTTTATCAACAGAATGTAACCCGTTTTTCAGTGCCAGAATACCGGACTGCCCGTGTGGTTGTTTTAGATCCTCAGTCTTACGGCAAGGATGTTTCCGTGTCTGAAAAAGAGTTAAGAGAATATTATGATGGCAACAAAGAAACTTTGACGTCGTCGGAAACGCGTTCGTTTTCTATTGCTGTGTTTGATACAAAAAAAGCCGCGGACAGTGCGCGGGCTTCTTATATTAAAAACAAAAGTGGTATTTCCTTCGAGAAGCATGAAGCGATGACACAAGATGTTTTGGATCCTGAAATTGGGGCTATCGTTTTTACATTGAAAAAGGATGATATTTCGTCAGTAAAAAATTTTCAGGGGAAATATGCGTTGGTAAAAGTGGATCACATTGTGCCAGCAAAGACAAAGTCCTTTTCAGACGTAAGACCAACACTTGTATCTGATGTGCGTCGTCAAAAAGCTATGGAAGTTATCGCAAAAACGGTTTCAAAGATTGAAGAGGGCAGCAATCAGGGTATGTCTTTTTCAGAGATTGTTAAAAGCTATAAATTAAAAGAAATGCGATTCACAATAGATCGTTCGGGTCTCACGGAAAAGGGGCAAAATACAAAACTGGCATCGGATATTGTGAAAGATGTTTTTTCCTTGCACGAAGGTGGGGAAAATCAAATCACAGAGCTTGCTGATGGCACCTCTTATCTTGTGCATGTAGAGAAAATATTGCCTACACGTACATTAAGTTTTAAAGAGGCGCAAAATAGGGTAGTTAAGGAATATTCTGACTTTTTAAGGATGGCTGCCGCAGAAAAAGTGGCATCGCGTGCGGTCGAAGATATGGCCAAAGGCAAAAAAATTCTTCCCACTGATGCGCTTTCTTTTTTGACGATTGGTCCTGTTTCTCTTTCTGATCAAAAAAAGACAACGACTGTTCCTTTGCGTGTGTTGTATCAAGGGTTTGCACAGTCAAAGGGTGTGCCCTTTGTTGTTAAGGAAGGGAATCAAGTTTACGTTATTAAAACGACAGATGTGCAAAAAATAAAAATTGAAAAGAATATTGGGCTTTATAAAGTGTATCGTGAAGATGTTGGTCGTGCCATTTCTCAGTCAATTTATATTGGCTTTTTAAGAGACCTGAAAAAAATCTATAATCTTAAGATTAATCAACAGGCTTTGGAAAGCCTTGTATAGCAAGGTCAAGACGTTTCTTGAAACCGACACGTATTAATGATAATGAAGTATGAGTTGTTTATGCAACTTGTATGGACTGAATCAGGTTTAGGGTTAAGAAATGACAGACAAGACACATTCATCTGGTAGTGATAAATCTCTTTATTGCTCGTTTTGCGGCAAAAGCCAGCACGAGGTNNCTTCTGTTTTTATTTGCAATGAGTGCATTGATCTGTGTTCTGATATCGTTGTAGATGAAAAAAAAGAAGGTTTCCTTGAAGACGAGCAAGCGATTCCTTCGCCTTCGTCAATTAGAGATACGCTTGATGAATATGTGATTGGTCAGGACCAAGCAAAAAAAATTCTATCTGTTGCTGTGCATAACCATTACAAGCGTCTTTCCCATGGGTTAGACAAAACAAGTGATGTCGAGCTACAGAAATCAAACATTCTCGTTATTGGAAGCACGGGGTCTGGAAAAACGCTTTTGGCCCAGACTTTGGCACGTATTTTAAACGTTCCTTTTGCGATGGCGGATGCGACTGCGCTTACAGAGGCTGGGTATGTTGGTGAAGATGTTGAGAATATCATACTGAAATTGTTACAAGCGTCCGACTATGATGTAGAACGTGCCCAGCGCGGCATTATATACATTGATGAGGTGGATAAAGTAAGTCGGAAATCCGAGAACCCTTCTTTTACTCGAGATG
>DINK01000027.1:195-21554 GCA_002426825.1 Holosporaceae bacterium UBA5542 | reverse complement strand
CTTTTTCTTTAAGAGGTGGTTGACTGTTGCAGGGTTTGCTTTGCCCTCTGTCTCTTTCATCACTTGGCCAACAAAAAAGCCAAAAAGTTTTTCTTTGCCTGACCTGTATTCAGACACCATATCAGGATTGTTGATTAATACATTCCCTATAATTGTATCCAGTTCCTTTGTATCGGTGATTTGCTTCAACCCTTTTTCTTCAACAATGGTATCGGGTGTCTTTTGTGACACCCACATATCGGCAAATACATCTTTTGCAATACGCCCTGAAATGACGTCTGACTGAATCAAATCAACAAGAAGCGCAAGAGATTCAGGGGTGACAGGGGAAGTGTTAATGGTTTTGCCCTCTTTATTCAAAAGACCAAAAAGATCGCCAGACAGCCAATTGAACACAAGTTTTGCACAGGCCTTGTCTTCATTCTGTTGCCATCCTTTTGTCGCCTGGGTGGCTGTTTCATAAAAAGAAGCTGTCGCAACATCATCAACCAAAATAGTGGCTTCATAAGAAGAAAGGTCGTACGTCGCCATAAGGCGCTCTTTCTTTTGGTCAGGTAACTCGGGAAGGGCGCGTTTGATGCCATCGATATAATCGTCATCAAGAACAACAGGCAATAAATCTGGATCAGGGAAATAACGATAGTCAACCGCGTCTTCCTTAGAACGCATGGGGCGTGTCACCCCTTGCCCAGCATCGAAAAGACGCGTTTCTTGTGTAAGGGTGCCCCCATTGTCTAAAATATCTGCTTGGCGGGCTGCTTCGTATTCGATGGCTTGGCCAATAAAGCGAATAGAGTTCACGTTTTTGATTTCAGTACGGGCACCAAATGGCGTACCTGGTTTGTGGATGGAAACGTTTACGTCTGCCCGCATACTGCCTTCATCCATATTCCCGTCGCTGGTGCCAAGATAGCGAAGAATCAGACGCAGTTTCTTCACAAAAGCCATGGCTTCTTCTGGGGTGCGCATATCAGGAAACGTTACAATTTCCATTAAGGCTGTACCGCATCGATTTAAGTCGATGCATGTTTTACTGGGCTGTAAATCATGAATGCTTTTGCCGGCATCTTGTTCAAGGTGGATGCGTTCAATACGTACTTTTTTTGATGCACCATCTTTGAGATCAAGGTTAAGGTGGCCTTCTCCAACAATGGGGTGGTAAAACTGGCTGATTTGATATCCTTGTGGCAAGTCAGCATAGAAATAGTTTTTCCGGTCAAAAACAGATACTTTGTTAATTTTTGCGTTAATTCCGAATCCTGTTTTGACGGCTTGTTCAATGCACTTTTTGTTTAACACCGGCAGCATGCCTGGCATCGCCGCATCAAGCAGAGAAACCTTGCTGTTAGGGTCGGCCGCAAAGGATGTGGGGGCTGAAGAAAAAAGTTTTGAATCAGATAAAACCTGTGCATGAACTTCAAGCCCAATGACAACTTCCCATTCACCAGAATCTGTTTTTAACCAATATTTTCCGGGCATATTATTTTTACTCATATCACAGGCCCTCTATAATACGGTGTTTAAAGGATGCTGCTTCTTCAATGGCGAGGGCGACATTGAATAACATTGGTTCGCTAAGGGCAGGGCCCAACAACTGCATGCCAAGAGGCAGGTCATTTTCTGAAAATCCAGCCGGAATAGAAATGCCTGGTAAGCCCGCCAGATTGGCACCCACTGTGAAAATATCTTCCAGATACATGGCCATAGGGTCCATTTTTTCATCATCAAGGGCAAAGGCATCCGAAGCAGTCGTGGGTGTTAAGATAACGTCCACTTTTTGAAACGCATTTTGGAAGTCTTCATAAATTTTACGACGCACTTTTTGGGCGCGGAGGTAATATTCTTCATAGCAACCCGCAGAAAGTGCGTGTGTGCCAATCATGATGCGTCGTTTTACTTCGTCTCCGAAACCTTCAGTGCGAGTGTTTGAATACATTTCTTGAAGAGTGTTTCCTGCAACGCGAAGACCATATCTAAGCCCATCATATCGGGCATAGTTTGAAGAGGCCTCGGAAGGGTTGACCATATAGTATACGGGCAAGCCCAATTCGGTGTGCGGCAAGGAAATTTCTATGATTTCTGCGCCTCTTTCCTTCAACTTTGAAGCTGTGGATTCCCACAGTTTCTTAATGTCAGCGCGGAGCCCGGGCAAGCTGTATTCTTTTGGAATGCCCACTTTAAGGCCTTTAATTTGGCCTGTGATTGTTTGGATATAACTGGGAACGGGCTTGTTAATAGAGGTAGAATCTTTCGCGTCGTGGCCTGCCATATGCTCAAGAAGCAAGGCGGCATGNNACAGAGCGTGTCATGGGCCCCGCTTGGTCAAGCGATGACGCAAAAGCTATGATTCCCCAGCGCGAGCAAAGTCCATAGGTGGGTTTAATACCCACAATACCGCAATGCCCAGCAGGTTGACGAATGGATCCACCAGTGTCTGTCTCTAAGGCCGCAAGTGTTGCCGCGGCTGCTACTGCGGCGCTTGACCCCCCAGATGATCCGCCGGGTGTAAGTGCGCGATTGGGCATATCCGGGCGTGTATAGGGATTGATAGAAGGCCCAAAAATACTGGTTTTTGTAGATGAGCCCATCGCAAATTCATCAAGATTTACCTTGCCTAAAGAAATGGCGCCTGCGTCTTTAAGGTTTTGTGTCACTGTTGATTCATACGTGGGGACAAACGTTTCAAGAATGCGTGAGCAGCATGTGGTTGGGATGTCTTTGGTACAAAAAATATCTTTAGTGCCCAGCGGCAGGCCTTCAAGGGGGCGGTTTTCCCCTTTCTTATATCTTTGATCTGCAATTTTTGCCTGTTCACGGGCAATATCAAAGGTGTCATGTACATAGATATTAAGATTTGATGTGTCTTCTGAGCGTTGAATGTAAGCGTCAACCACTTCTGACACAGACAGCGCGCGTGCCTTTAGTTTTTCCTTTAATTGAAAAAAATCTAATTTTAAAATTTCAGACATTGGTATTCTTCGATCCACATATAAAAATTATTCGACGACTTTTGGCACAAGGAAAAACCCGTAATTTTGGTCAGGGGCGTTCAAAAGAACGTCTTCTTTTGAATTGTCCAAATGAGGCTTGTCTGCGCGCATTGGTGTTTTTTTTAAAATTTCTATCACGGGGTTCGTGAGGGGCTCTGTCTTTTCTACGTCGATGGTTTTTAACTGCTCAATCCAGTCAAAGACCTTGAGTAGACTTTCTGTTACCTCTGCTTCCTTTGATGCATGTACAGACAAAGAGGAAAGCTTTTCAATGCGCTGTAAATCTTCTTTCGAAATTTTCACAAAATTCTCCAAATTTATGGGTCTTAAATACACGACAGAGAGCATTCTGTCTAGATTATGATTGATCAATCTCGTGCGTTATGATGCCATTTTTTGATGGATCAAATACGAGTGCAGCTTTTCCTTCAATAAGATTTTTGGCGGTTTGGCCAAAAAGATCTGCGCGCCACCCTTTTAAAAATGGAGAGGTTGATGGGTTAAGTACAAAGTCTGTGATTTGACATTTTGTGCCGAAAAGTTTGGGGGCAATGTGCAGGTCGTCAGCTGTGGCTTTAAGAAATACTTTTATGAGGTCAATAAGTTGATCTTGGGCTTTATTAAGCTTGTTAGGTTTTTCTTTTTCGAAAGGTATCCCTGCATCGAAGGCTGCAGACAGTTTTTCGGCAAGGGATGTTGATTGAATGCCACTATCTTTTATTTGTTTGAGAGATGCCTCTTTCATATCGGCCAACTGAATGAGTATGTCGTCTTTAAGGACGTGGCCACGGGCTGTATTTGTTTGGATGGCAACTTCCTCTCTGGCTGCGGCAAGTGATTTAAGACGCCCCCAGAAAAGAGGTTTTTTAGGGCCGCGGACTCTAACTTTTTCCCAAGCTGTCTCTGTATCACATCTGTAGGTTTCTTCTGAAGCAAGCCATTGAAGTTCTTCTTCAATATAAGCTGTTTTTTTTCCAGCTCTTTTAACAAGCTTTTCGTAGACTTTTTCTAAGTCAATCACGTCGTCTGCGGCATAATCAAGTTGCCGTTGACTGAGGGGGCGCTTGCACCAATCTGTGTGCTGCTGAGACTTGTCTAGTTTTTTTCTGAGTATGGCGTCACACAACTTTTCATAGGATACAGATTCTCCAAACCCCGTGACCATGCCTAATATTTGAGTGTCAGCGATGTTTTGCGGTATTGTGCCCCATAGGCGGTAAAAGATTTCAACGTCTTGGCGCCCAGAATGGAAAATTTTTCGAACAGATTTGTCATCGAAGCAAGGCTTAAGGGGCGTTAGATCGATGGTTGACAAAGCATCAATAATGTATGTTTGCCCAGAGAAACACAGCTGAACAAGACACACTTTGGGCCAATACGTTGTTTTTCTAACAAATTCGGTATCGACAGAAAGATTGTGTGGCTTTTCTTGAGTCAGTGTAGTTGCAAGGCTATCTAGGGCTTCTTGCGTTGAAATATATATGTATGTCATGGCGTTTCTATACAGGAATCCCTAGACTTACGCAAATTTTGTGTATATATTGTGGTTTGAATTTTTTAAACAGATTGAGGATATTATGGCTCACGTAACCGTAGAAGATTGTATTACTAAAGTTCCCAACAGGTTCGAACTGGTGCTTGTGGCATCTCAGAGAGTGAACGAAATTTCGACAGGCGCGCCTCTAACAGTTGAAAAAGATAACGACAAAAACTCTGTTATTTCCTTGCGTGAAATTGCCGATGAAACGGTTTCCATTGATTCTTTAAAAGAAGNNAGAGGAAAAGGTTGCCGTTGATGCCTTGGCCGAGGAAAAGGATTGGTTGGAAGGCAAAGAAGGTGCTAACATAGCCGAAGAGATAGAAGAGGATGTGCTGACAATTGTGGATGACCTTGAAGTCGCAGAAACCTCTGGTGAAAATGTCTCTCCTGAAGGTGCAGAAGATATGGACGCGTAAAACTTACTGCGTTTCGAGAGGTTTAGGGGAAGGCATCCGAGTGGTGCCTTTTTTATATGGCGGTCAATAGTATTGAAAAATTAATGGAAAAGGTATCGGCTTATGCGCCAGATACCGATCTTTGCAGCATCAAATCAGCCTACGAATTCGCTGAACATCATCATGCAACTCAAAAACGGGCGTCTGGTGAGCCTTACATTATGCATCCCCTTGCTGTTGCCCATATGCTTGCTGATTTAAAAATGGATCTTGATTCTGTGATTGCTGGGTTGCTTCACGATACCGTTGAAGATACCGCTGCAACGGTGAAAGATTTAGAGCGCCACTTTGGGAAAGAAGTAACAGGGTTGGTGCAAGGGGTCACAAAATTGGCCCGGATTGGGCTTCAGTCTAACGAGCAAAAACAGGCAGAAAATTTCCGTCGCCTGGTGCTGGCCATGTCGGATGATATTCGTATTTTAATGATTAAATTATGCGATCGCTTGCACAATATGCGGACAATTCGATATATACGATCGGAAGAAAGTCGTCGGCGAATTGCCCTTGAAACCTTAGAAATTTATGCGCCGCTTGCCGAACGTATTGGCATGAAGTATATCCAAGAAGAGTTACAGGATCTTTCCTTTTCACAGCTTAATCCTGATGCGTATACGATTATCACCAACCGCATTAAGCACCTTCACCAGCTTGATAAAAATATTATGGACCTTGTTGTTCAAGATCTGAACTCTGTCACGAAAAAAGCAGGCATTAGGGCAAAAGTGGTTGGCCGTGAAAAAAGCCCTTATTCTATATGGCGTAAGATGCAGCGCAAGAATGTTAGTTTCGAGCAGTTGTGTGATGTGGTGGCTTTTCGTATCTTAGTTGATTCAATTGCTGATTGTTATCAAGCCCTGGGCGTAATTCATAACGAGTTTTTTGTGATTCCAGGGCGGTTTAAAGATTATATTTCAACACCCAAACCCAACAATTATCAGTCTCTTCACACTTACGTTATTGGCCCTAATCAACGCCAGATAGAAATTCAAATTCGTACTGTTGCTATGCAAGAAGTGTCTGAATACGGTGTCGCCGCCCATTGGCAATATAAGCAAGGTATTCGATCTAAAGATGGAAAAAAATATCGCTGGGTACGGAGTTTGTTAGATATTTTAGAGCATACCATTGGGGATGATGAATTTTTGGAACATACCAAATTGGAAATGTTTCACGACCAGGTTTTTTGTTTTACGCCTTATGGCGACCTTATTGCCCTTCGTCGTGGGGCAACGCCCATTGACTTTGCTTATGCGGTTCACTCGGACATAGGAAACCGTTGCAAGGGAGTTAAGATTAACGGAAAGTTAATGCCCTTGCGGACAGAACTTAGGAATGGTGACCAAGTTGAAATTATTATTTCACCCAATCAGAACCCTTCACCTTCTTGGGAGCGGTTTGTTGTTACAGGAAAAGCCAAAACCAACATACGCCGGTTCCTTCGTGCAAAAAAACGGGGCCAATTTATTTCTCTTGGTAAATCTATTTTTTCAAAAGAGTTTGGCGGTTTATCTAAAAAAGATCTTGATGATAAGTTGAAAGGGTTGCTGCGAAAAACAGGGCTTCAAGAGTCAGATTTTTATGCGCACCTAGGAGAGGGGTTGATTTCAACACAAGAATTGACAGCAACAGTGTCGGTGAGAGAAGAAATTCAGAGATCTAATGAAGCAATATTAGAAAATACGGATGTGCTTGTTCAGGCAAAACCTAGAAAGCAGCAAAGAGACAAAGTAGATAAAAACGCACAAGTATTTAAAGAGTTGATGCCTGACTTACCTTTGTTTTACCCGATGTGTTGTTCTCCCTTACCNNAGTTGTCGGCATTGTGTCAACGGGCAAGGGCGTTAATATTCATAAATCAAAATGCCGCACCGTCACAGATTTTGATGGAGACGATAAAAGAAAGTTGCCTTTGACATGGACAGTGGATGCCCATGAGGGGCTTTATGAAGTTTCTGTTGCTGTTGTCTTGCACAATATGAAAGGCAGCCTTGCCACCCTTTCAACGGTCATTGCAAACAAAAATGCAAATATTGTGAACTTAAGAATTGACCGGCGTGGAAGAGACACTGTGGACATTACTCTTACTTTTGAAGTGAACGATGTGACCCACTTTAGAAAAGTTTTAGAGGCACTTAAAATGGAACGTGTTGTCCATTCTGTGGGCCGTATCTAGATGATTGTCGGTATTGGTATAGACCTTGTAGATATTCGACGTATTCAGAAACTAATTGATACGCAGGGGACACGTTTTTTAGAAAAAACTTTCACTTGTCGTGAAATTGAGGGAGCCAATAAGTATGGAACGGAATCGTTGCGTGCCGCCTATTTTGCCAAACGATTTGCGGCTAAAGAAGCATTTGCCAAAGCGGCAGGCAAAGGTTTTGGGGAAGATGTCGCGTTTTTAGGAATAGAAGTGTACAACAAATCTTCTGGTCAACCGTGTATACAACTTCATGGGAAAACCAAAGAAATGCTGCATTTATCTTTTGATAAAATGAAGATTAAAATTGATTTAAGTCTTTCAGATGAGTATCCTATGGCCCAAGCGAGTGTGATTATTTCAACATATAATTAGTAACGTATAGTATTACATGAAGAATTTTTTTAGATTTACAAAAAAAAGCGTGCGTGCCCAAAAAAGTTTTTTGAGAAATGCTGCGGAAGTTGTACTTGCTATTTCAGCGGCACTATTGATTCGTAGTTTGTTGTTTCAGCCGTTTAAGATTCCCTCTGAATCGTTATACCCAACGATGCTTATAGGTGATTACTTAGCTGTGTACACAGGGAAATTTGGATACAGCAAACATTCTTTTCCGTATAGTTTACCTCTTGTGCCGGGTCGTATTTTTTATAAACCTCCGGAGCGGGGGGAAATTGTTGTTTTTCGCTATCCCGAAGGGGCCAATCTTCCCCGTTTTCAAAGATTGATTAATGATATAAAAGGTTTTTTTGTTTTTTCTGATAAGATTCCATTAGATTCTTACTGGATAAAACGTGTCGTTGGCTTGCCGGGTGAGCGTATCCAATTTAAGAGAGGCATTTTGTATGTTAATGGTGTGCCAGCCCCGCAAAGGCCTTATGGCATGTTCCAGGAAAAAATGCCATCGGGGCGCATACGAGAAGTGCCCCAATATATGGAAACACTGCCCGGGGGTGCCGAGCATNNCAATACGCAAGAATATATTGTTCCTGAAGACCATTTTTTCATGGTGGGCGACAATCGGAATCATTCCAATGACAGCCGATATTCGTTGGGCCCACTGCACAAAGACTATCTGATTGGTGTGGCGAAGGTTGTTCTTTTCTCTATCGATTCTGGTATTTTGGATTTGTGGAAAATTTGGGAATGGCCAGTAATCATTCGGTTTGGAAGGTTTTTATCACTGATTCGTTAGCATGTCACACAGAACGCTACAATTAAATTATACTTTTAGGGATAGCACGCTTTTAAAAAAAGCGCTTACCCACCCAAGTGTGCCGCAAAAAACAAAGCTTGAAAACTATGAGCGATGTGAGTTTTTGGGGGACCGTGTGCTGGGGCTTGTCATTGCATCGTATCTTTATCATCAGTATCCCAATAATAAAGAGGGCGACCTTTCAAAAAGGTTTACGAACTTGGTTCGCAAAGAGGCATTAGCCAGTGTGGCCAAATCGCTAGATCTTGGCCACTTTATTTATATGTCTGAAAGTGAAGTGGCCGCGGATGGCCATAAAAATGAATCGATTTTGGCAGATGCTTGTGAGGCACTTATCGGTGCTATTTATTTAGATGGGGGCTTTGAAGCTGCCTATCGTTTCATTCTTGAGCAATGGCATGACTTAATTGAAGAGCATTCAAACGAAATTCATGTGGACGCAAAAACACAACTTCAAGAATTTCTACAAAAGTATAAACGCCCCTTACCACATTATTCGATTATTGCTGTGACAGGCCCTGACCATGCACCTTTTTTTAAAGTGTGTTTGTCGGTTAAGGATGAAAAATCGGTGTACGGGGAAGGATGTTCACGACGTCAGGCAGAACAGCAGGCAGCAGCTGAGATGCTTTTTGTTTTAAAGCAGAAAAACACATGAAAAAATTTGGTGTAGTCACACTTATGGGGGCGCCAAATGCGGGCAAATCAACCCTTCTAAATGCGATTCTGGGCGAAAAACTATCGATTGTTTGCCATAAACGCCAAACAACCCGAACACGGGTTGCAGGTATTTTGACTGAGGGGAATACGCAAACTTTGATTGTGGACACCCCGGGTATTTTTTTTGATACGAAAAGAAAACTTGATAAGGCGATGGTATCGGCGGCATGGCAGGCCACCTTTGAAGCACATCTTATTTTTCTCATTGTTGATGTGAAGGCGTCTTATTTGAAGGAAGACATCACAAAGATTATTGCAAAACTTGAATCTGTTTCCGATAAAGTGGTGTTGATTTTGAACAAAATAGATTTGTTTAAAGACAAATCATCCTTACTGTCTTTGACAAAAGAACTTTCTGAAGCTTTTCCTTTTAAAGATGTCTTTATGGTTTCTTCGAAGAAGAAAGAAGGTGTGGGGCGTCTGGTTTCTTTTATGAAGAAAAATATGCCAGATGGGGAATGGATGTATCCAGAGGATCAACTAACCAATCTGTCAGAGCGCTTTTTAACAGCAGAACTTACGCGTGAAGTGTTGCTGCACCAGTTGCATGAAGAAGTTCCCTATGGCCTGACTGTGCATACTGAACAATGGGAAACCTTTGATAATGGGGATGTGAAAATTTTTCAGATGATATGTCTTGAACGTGTGAGTCACAAAGCCATTGTTCTTGGTAAAAAAGGACAGAAAATTAAGCATATTGGGGTGTTAGCACGACAAGAAATTAGCAAAGCCTTGGGTTGTCGTGTGCACTTAAAGCTGCACGTTAAGGTCGATGAAAAGTGGCAAGATAAGCCGGATTTCTTTCATGATTTAGGACTAGATCCAAGTTAAATGGAACATTGGTCAAGCCATGGCGTTATTTTGGCGCGGCGTGTTCTTGGGGAAAAGGACGCACTAATTTTTGTGCTGACCGAAGATCGTGGCATTTGTACGGGGATTCTTAAAAACTTTCGTTCAAAAAAAAATCAAGCAATTCAAGTTGGTACTTATGTTGCATGTCATTGGAAGGCGCGTCTATCTGAACATTTGGGTATGTGGTCTTTGGAAGTCGTGCGGTCTTTTTTTGCTGAGGTTATTTTAGATGCAGCAAAGCTTCGGGCCTGTACACTTGTGCTGGAAATGGTGCGCAATTTTTTGCCAGAGCAACATCCGTATGTGTTTCTGTACAAGAAAACTTTGGGCTTTTTAGAGGCACTTCGAGCCGATGCGGATTGGGTGCATCTCTATGTTTTATTTGAATTACACCTCTTGCAAGAAGTGGGGTTCNNCGTGTGCGGTGACTAATTCTCGAGAGGCTTTATCTTATGTCTCGCCGAAGACAGGGTGTGCCGTGTCGCGTGAGGTAGGGGCGCCTTATGCAGAAAAGCTGTTTCCATTACCAGCTTTTTTTCTTGATGGGCGTATAGAACAGGAACAAGAAGAATTAATTAAAGGGTTAAACATTACAGGCTATTTTTTGGAAAAATTATTTTCAAATGCAAAATATAGCCAACTGTTTGAGAGTCGAAGAAGGTTTCTAAAGCATTTATGACAAAAGATACAACACAAAAAAAAGTTTCCTTTAAAAAAGCCTTAGGTGATCGTTATCTATCTTATGCGCTGTCGACCATTATGGCGCGCTCTTTGCCCGATGTACGGGATGGGCTAAAGCCCGTTCATCGCCGTCTTATTTTTGCTATGCGTGAGTTGAAGCTTGATCCTAAACTGCCGCCTAAAAAATGTGGTCGCATTGTGGGGGACGTGATTGGTAAATATCACCCTCATGGTGATCTTGCCGTTTACAATACCCTTGTGCGTTTGGCGCAGGATTTTACCCTTAGATACCCTTTAATTGAGGGGCAGGGAAACTTTGGTAATATTGATGGCGATAATGCGGCAGCGATGCGGTATACGGAGGCACGACTTACAAAAGTAGCCCACGCCTTGATGGAAGGTTTGGATGAGAATGCGGTTGATCATCGAGATAACTATGATGGTGAATTTCAAGAACCTGTTGTGTTCCCAGGAAAATTCCCTAACTTGCTGGCGAATGGGGCAGAGGGCATCGCTGTGGGTATGGCAACCAGTGTGCCCCCCCACAACGTGAAAGAACTATGTCAAGCCCTGACCCATCTGATCGACCACCCCCATGTTGACGTAGAAACCCTTTGTGGCTATGTGAAAGGCCCAGACTTACCCACAGGTGGTGTTTTAATTGAAAGCCCTGCTGTTATTCAATCTGTTTACACGTCAGGCCGGGGCACGTTGCGGGTGCGTGCCAAGTATGAAGTTGAGCCCCTTGGGAATGGGCAATATCAAATTGTGATTACAGAAATTCCTTATCGCGTAGAAAAAGGGAAGTTGGTTGAAAAACTAGCTGACCTTTTACTGTCGAAAAAAGTGCCCCTTTTATCGAATGTAATGGATGAATCTTCAGAGGATATTCGGATTGTGCTGACACCTAAAAGCCGTTCGGTAGACCCTGAAGTATTGATGTCTATTTTGTTCAAGAATTCTGACCTTGAAACACGTGTGGCGTTTAACCTGAATGTGTTGGATTGTCAAAATGTACCGCGGGTGATGAATTTAAAGGAAATTCTTGGTGCCTATATTGTGCACCGTATTGATGTACTAAAAAGACGCACTGCTTTTCGTCTAAACCAAATCAAACATCGCTTAGAAGTTTTAAATGGCCTTTTGATTGCATATCTAAACTTAGATGAGGTGATTCGAATCATTCGTGAAGAAGATGAGCCTAAGCCTATTATGCAAAAAAAATGGCAACTAACAGATTTGCAGGTGGAATCGATCTTAAATATGCGTCTGCGTTCTTTAAGGAAGCTGGAAGAAATGCAGCTTAAGGCCGAATTGTCTCAGCTGGAAGAAGAAAATAAAAAATTAAAGTCGCTTCTTAAAAATGAAGACGAGCAAAAAGATTTTATCAAAGGTGAAGTACAAGATATCGAAACAGAATTTGGGGATGATCCTGTTTTAGGACCGCGTCGTACCATTTTACAAGAAGCCAAAGATGCCCAGTACATTCCAACAGAGGCTTTGGTTGAAAAAGAACCGATCACTATTATTTTCACCAAAAAAGGATGGATTCGCTCTGTTAAAGGTCACACCATTGATGAAGCATCGTTAAAATATAAAGAAGGTGATGATCTTGACCAAATTTTAAAGGCTGACACAACGGATAAAATCCTTTTCTTTGGAGAGGATGGTCGCTTTTATACGCTTCAGGCGCACCTTATCCCAGGAGGGCGTGGTTTTGGGGAACCGCTTCGTATGTATGTTGATTTGCCTAATGAAAGTAATGTTTTGTTTATGGGAGTTAGCAAGAAAGAGCGCCAATTCTTAGTGGCATCATCTTCAGGGCGTGGCTTTATTGTGGATGCAGAAAAAGTAATTGCGCAAACTAAAAATGGGAAGCAAGTCTTGAATTTGGAGACAGGGGAAAAAGCGCTTATCTGCACCCCTGTAGAGGGCGATGCTGTGGCTGCTATTGGGGAAAATAGAAAGCTGCTTGTCTTTTCTATCAGCGAACTTCCTGTCATGGGCAGAGGGCGTGGTGTGATTTTGCAAAAATATAGTGGCGGGGGCCTTTCGGACGTGAAGACTTTTGTGTTAGAAGAAGGCCTGTCATGGCAGAACAAGAAGCGTTCGTTCCATGAAAAAGATTTAACCACATGGCATGGAAAGCGCGCAGGCGCAGGTAGACTTCCCCCTACAGGCTTTCCTCGATCAAACAAATTTGATGGCTAATTGCCCCATTTTTTGAGGACATCGATGAACAATTTGTTTCTATATATTTCCACGGTCTTGATTTGGGGAACGACGTGGTTTGCCATAAAATTACAAATTGGGCACGCACCCCCTGAAGTATCTATTNNATATTAATGGGGTGGTGTCGATATAAAAAACAAAAACTTTCTGCATTAAGTGCCATTGATCATGTGTATATGATTTTATTAGCCCTTTCTATGTGTTCGGTGCACCATATTTTTATTTATTCTTCTACGCAGTATGTGCCGTCAGGTGTGGTAGCCGTTGTCTTTTCAACAGTTAGTTTTTTCAACATTATTTATAATTTTATTTTTTACCGAAACATTCCTCGTATGAACATCGTTTTTGGAATTGCTTTGGGTGTGTTTGGGCTTGGCTTATTTTTCGCGCCTGATATTTCAAATACGGCGATGCAAAGCCAGGTTACAAAGGGCATTTTGTTGGCGGGGGTTGGATCAATGCTGTTCGCCTTTGGAAGTATGGTGACTAAGCGTAACCAAAATAAGGGAATTCCTTCATCAACCGCAATTACAATGGCGTCTATTTATGGCGCCATTATTATTTTCTTATATGCTTGGGTGCGGGATATTCCTTTTATATGGCCTGAAAGCCCCACATACTGGGGATCTGTTTTATACCTAACAGTCTTTGGGTCTGTTGTGGCATTTTTGTGCTATTTAAATCTGGTACGAAATGTAGGCCCAGCCATGGCCGGTTATGCAACCATTATGTTTCCACCTGTTGCCCTGTTTATTTCGTCTCTTTTCGAGGCCTACCAGTGGAAACTTCTGCACTTATTGGGCTTGGCCTTTGTGCTGATTGGAAACGTTTTCATTATTTGGCATAAGAAGCCCCAAGCAACACATTAGGTGTGTTGCAAAAGTTTTAGGTCAAAGTACTCCATATTGGCGATGACTGTTTCGATCAGTTCAGCCTGAATATGTTCGTGATTCTTCCAGTTTGTATCTTTTGTGTATGTATAAATTTCAAGGGGCAAACCACCTTCAGGGCTGGGTTGAATAACGCGTACCATGAATATAACGCCGTCTTTAGAAAAACGTGCGTCGTTTTCCAAAATGTTTTCAATGAACTGTCGGAACAGTGTCATGTTTGTCACATGGGCTTTTAAAAGATTATTTTCATTATTTTTCAAATGCTTTGAAAGAGAAGGCACATTTTTTAAATTTTGAATTGTTTTGCTGTCTAAAAATTTAATGGTATGGGCATCGATATTAAAGCTTTTCTTGATGCGGCGTGCCCCAAAATCAAACATGCCTTGATAATTCTTAACGGCGTTTGATACAAGGTAATAGGGGGGTAACGTAGAAATTGTTTTATCAAAATTCTGAATTTTGACTGTATTTAATGACATTTCAATAATATTGCCTGAAATGTCTTTTCCGGGAATTTCGATCCAGTCGCCAACCTTCATCATACGAGATGTGACAAGTTGAAAGCTTGCAATAAATGAAAGAATAGCATCTTTAAAAATAACAGAAATGATACCGATACCAGCAGCCAGTCCCGTTAAAAACGTGATGGGTGACTTATCCATTATTTTAGAGATGACAAGGATCCCAAAGATGATGAAAAGAATAAGTTTGACTGATTGGGCATAGCTGCGCACAGGAAGCCCCTTCTTTGCATTAAATTTATTGTAAGAGTGCTCTGCCGCATTAATGAGTGTCGACAAAAGCATCCCTAGCAATATAAGCAAGTAAAGACCTAAGATTTTCTCGATGTTGCCTACAAGCTTGACGAGTGTTGGGTGTTCGGGGCTTCCAAGGAAAAAAGATATGTCGATCAGCAAAATCAGGGGAACGACAAACATCAGCAATCTTTTAAAAAGTGAAACACGTTCGGCGATTTCTGCAATATCGGGATAGTATTTCTTGATGTACTTTTTAAATTGTTTGAAGAAAAGAAAACCCAAGATTTTGTGAATTACATAGCCAGTAATCGAAATTCCTAGTAAGGACAGAAAAAAAGTCACGATAGCGGCCTCTTTAGGGCCAATACCAAGTTCTTGACAAAATGCATGAATAATCTGAATCATTTTTTACCTTTCTTCATAAGATTGCGGTGCGATCATAACATTTTGCCTGGGGGGGTTGTCAACACAAGCCCTAGCCTTGATTCTTTCGCCTTGCGTTGCCATTCTATTTCATGTAAATTGCTTATTATTTAAGCAAAAAGATATGTTTCACATTGGTTCTATAAAAATTGGTTCACCTGTTCTATTGGCCCCCATGTCTGGGGTCAGTGATTTGCCGTTTCGTCGTATTGTGAAGAAATATGGCGCGGGTTTGGTTATTTCAGAAATGATTGCAAGTCGCGCTATGATTCTTGAAACACGACAGTCTTTATTGAAAGCGAAACATGACCCGGAAGATTTCCCTCGTGTGGTTCAACTGGCGGGGTGCGAACCTGAAGTTATGGCCGAAGCTGCGCGTTTAAATGTGGAAAGAGGGGCTTCTATTATTGACATCAATATGGGATGTCCTGTGAAAAAAGTAACGAATGGGCATGCCGGATCGGCCTTGATGCGCGATGAAAAGCTGGCCGCCGCTATTATCAAAGCAACAGTTGATGCGGTATCTGTGCCTGTGACACTTAAAATGCGTATGGGATGGAATCATGAAAATCTAAACGCACCCCGACTGGCAAAAATTGCAGAAGACTTGGGTGTAAAAATGGTGACGGTACATGGGCGAACCCGGTGCCAGCTTTATAATGGAAAGGCTAACTGGCCTTTTATTCGTAAGGTGAAAGAAAGTGTTTCTATTCCAGTGATTGGAAACGGTGATGTGCGTACAGTAGAAGATGCTGATCGTCTTTTAAAAGAATCGGGGGCAGATGGTGTAATGGTCGGCCGGGGCACCTATGGACGGCCATGGTTTTTAAAACAAGTGGATCACTTTCTTAAAACGGGTGAAAAGTTGCCAGAACCTTCTATGGCAGAAAAGAAAAAAATTATTTATGAACACATGAAAGACATGGCAGACCATTACGGCGAGTATACGGGTGTGCGCATGGCACGAAAACATATGGGGTGGTATAGCAAGGGTTTGGAAAATTCAGCTGAATTCAGACAAATAGTTAATCGTCAAGAAACAATGGAAGGCCTTTTAGAAACTATTAATGCCTTTTATGAGAATTGGGAGGAAGTGGCATGAAAGATGATCGTCACCCCCAAATCAACAAAACGCTCTCAGATGTTGTGCAACATTATCTTGTAGAAAATGAGCAACTGTTTTGCTTGAAAGATTTGCACAGTCTTATGGTGAAAGAATTAGAAAAACCTTTGATTTTGTCTGTTTTGAAAAAGACCAAAAATAATCAGTCAAAAGCTGCTGAAATTTTAGGGTTGAATCGCAACACCCTGAAGAAGAAAATGATTGACCTTAATCTTATTCGAAAAAGAAAACCCTTTGACACAAAGACAAAAAAATAGCCTTTTATCTTGGCCTGATCTTAGCCTGCTGCAGAAGCGGTTGAGGCGATATATCCCCTCTACAATAGTATTGTGGGTGGTATTTTTTGCTGTCATAACGACAACTCTTGTGGGTGGAATTTCAGTTTTCAATGTGTCGCCTAAGTACTTGTTGGGTGTACTCATCCTAAACATGGTTGTTTTACTTGTCCTTGGTCTTTTGCTTGCCCGTAAGCTTGTAAAAATTTGGGCCAGTCGCCAACGTGGGTTAGCGGGATCAAAACTGCATGTGCGCATTACGGTTTTATTTGGCATGGTGGCTTTGGTGCCAGCCATTACAATGACAGTGCTTTCTTTGCTGTTTTTTCACTTTGGGGTTCAAGATTGGTTTAGTAGTCGCATTCGAAGTGCGCTTTCTGAATCGGTTGCGGTTGCGAATTCTTACTTAAAAGAACATCAAAACAATGTGGCAAAAGATGCCACCCTTATGGCCTATGATTTGAATCGGGAGATTTCTAATTTAAAGCAAAATCGAAAGCGCTTTGACCATTACCTTACCTTGATGGCGTCGCTTCGATCATTAACAGAAGCCATTGTTTTTAACCAAGACCAAGATTTATTGGGCCGCTCAAAACTAACGTTTGCATTGCAATTTGAGCCTTTGCCTAGTTGGGCCGTTGAACAGGCTTCGGCAGGGAAGGTCGCATTACTGCGTAGTTCAGACCATGACCGTATGCGGGCCTTGATTCAATTACCGGGCCATCCGGGGGTGTTTTTATTTGTGGGGCGTGCGGTTGATCCGAAGGTGTCACAGCATTTAAAGCGTTCTGAGGAAATTTTCAATGAATATGGATCTCTTGAAGGGCAGCGGACAGGCTTTGAAATTATCGTAATTCTTTTGTTTTCTGTGGTGTCCTTGGTTTTACTTTTGATTTCACTTTGGGTGGGCGTTTTGATTTCAGGGCGGCTTATTGCCCCTATTCAGAATCTTATCCATGCGGCGGAAAAAATTAGTGTAGGGGATTTAGAGATTCGCGTGCCTGAAAAGAAAAAAAACCAAGACGATGAAATGAATTTGCTGAGTCGTTCATTTAATCGTATGGCGCGCCGTATTCAAGCACAGCGTTTAGAGCTTTTGGGTACAAATAGAGAGCTTGAGTTGCGAAAACAGTTTATTGAGTCAACATTGGCTGGAGTATCTGTTGGTGTGATTGGTTTAGATGGAAAAGGGAAAATTTTATATCCCAACCAAATGGCATCTCAACTTTTGAACATTGAGCTGAACGATAAAATTGGGAAAAAATTGTCATCAGTATTTATGCCCCTTTATAAAGTTTTTCAAAAAAGCCTGAAGATCGGAAAGCCTTTTTACGAGGATCAAGTCGCGTTTCAGATTCGGGGATTGCAGCGTATTTTTTTGGTGCGCATCTTGTTTGAAATAGAAAAGAAAAAAGTCGAAGGGTATGTTGTAACGCTGGATGAAATTACAGGACTGTTAGATGCACAGAAACAAGCTGCCTGGGCGGATGTAGCACGCCGAGTTGCACACGAAATTAAAAACCCCCTGACACCAATCCATTTGGCAGCAGAGCGGCTTAAGAGAAAATATTCGAAAGAAATTAAGACAGATCCTGATACCTTTAGTGAATGCTTAGAGACCATTAAGCGGCAAGTGGTTTACATTGGAAATATGGTATCAGAATTTTCTGCATTTGCCCGCATGCCCAAACCTGTTATGAAGGAAGAAAATTTAAGTGATATTATGCATGAAGTTTTATCTCTTCATAAAAACAATAAAGAAATTAACTTTACAGTTGACCTGCCTAAAACACTGCCGATTTTGTGTGATGCACAGCAAATTTCACAAGCTATTTTGAATGTGGTGAAGAATGGTATTGAGGCTATGGAAGACCAAAAATCTGGCACGAAAACAATTTCTGTTTCTGTGGAGGATACAAAGAAACATACAGCGCTGATGATCGATGATACAGGCCCCGGTTTTCCTGAAGAATTGCAAGAAAACATTTTGGACCCTTATGTGACGACCAAAGAAAAGGGCACTGGGTTAGGGCTTTCAATTGTTAAGCGTATTATGGAAGATCATAACGGTACATTGAGTTTTGAAAATCAAATTGAAGGTAATGGGGCCCGGGTTGTTTTGATGTTCACAAAACAAAAAAAACTGTGATAAAGTTTGTCTAGGAATATTTGATGAAAAACAAAATCTTAATTGTTGATGACCAATATGACATTCGGCAGCTTCTTTCAGGCATTTTGTCTGATGAAGGGTATCACCCCATTTNNAAAGTGGCGAGAAAGCCCTGGAAGCCATTGATGCACAGAACCCCCATGTGGTTTTGCTTGATGTTTGGTTGGCAAATCCCCGATTTGATGGGGTTTACTTTCTGGACCTAATCAAGAAAAAGAATGCGAATTTGCCTGTGATTATGATTAGTGGGCACGGCACGATAGAAACAGCTGTTAATTCGTTAAAGAAAGGTGCCTATGATTTTATCGAAAAGCCTTTTAAAACAGAAGTATTGCTGAACTCTATTAACAGGGCTGTTGAATATTCAAACCTGAAAAGAGAATTGAATCAGCTGTGGAGCCAACGTGATAAGCCCGATGATTTGATTGGCATTTCTTCTAAAATTGGCGCTTTAAAGCAAGCAGTTGATCGTATTGCAAAAACCAATGGCCGTGTTTTGATAGAAGGAGAAACAGGTATTGGAAAAGAATCTTTAGCCTGTTTGATTCATGAAAAATCGTCACGTAAGCGGCACCCCTTTTGCATTTTAAGCTGTGTCGAACTGACACCTGAAGATTTTGATAAAAAGATGTTTGGAGACATGGGAACACCTGGGTTGTTTGAGTTTGCGGCGGAAGGAACTGTGTACCTTGACTCAGTGCATACGCTGAGTATGCCCTGTCAGCAAAAGTTGTTAAAAGCATTGCGCGAGGGTGAAGTGGCCCCACGGATCATTTCAAGTACAACGGTTGATATGAAGGGTCTTGTTGAGAAGGGTGCATTTTTAGAGGATTTATTTTTCCGTTTAAATGTTGTGGATTTAAAAATCCCAAGTTTAAGGGAGCGCTGTGAAGACATTCCTCAAATACTAGACTATTTCATGAAGACGAAGTCACAAGCAACAGGGTTAAAGCCGAAAGTATTGTTACCCGATGTGATGATTGTTTTGCAGTCTTATGAGTGGCCAGGCAATGTGCGCCAACTTAAAAACTTTGTTGAATGGCTTTTGATGACATACCCAGATGAAAAAGAAGTGACAGCAAATATGCTGCCTGCGGAATTTAAATTTGACCAAAAAGCATCTGTGTCTGAAGTATTTGATAAGGAATGGATTTNNTGGATTTTAAGCCTAGAACTGAAAGAAGCACGTGAAAAATTTGAAAAAGTTTATCTTACGCTGCATATGAAGCGGTTTAATGGCAATATTTCTAAGACATCAAAGTCGGTAGGCATGGATCGTACTGCTTTGCATAGAAAAATTAGACAGCTTGGCATTGCTTTTGCCAGCATGACGGAACCATTGGAATGAGCACATGAAGGTTGTTATTTGTGGCGCTACACAAATCGGATATAACATTGCCTCTTACCTTTCGGCTGAAGAGAACGACATTACCATTATTGACCAATCACCAGAACGCATTAAGTACGTTCAAGAAACGCTTGATGTGCGCGCTGTTATTGGACAGGAATCGTGTCCCAATTTACTAGAGGATGTATCGGGCAACGATACAGATATTTTGATAGCGGTAACGGCATCTGATGAACACAATATTATTGCCTGTCAAATTGCCCATTCTCTATTAAAAATTCCCGTTAAAATTTCGCATATTAGAAATCAAAACTATTTGAATTCAAAGTGGCTTGATCAAAGTCATAGTGACTTTCCAATTGATTATATTATTTCGCCCGAAAGACAGGTAGCCCGGGTTATTCTGTCGAATTTAAAAATTCCTGGTGTTATGGAAGTAGTGCACTTAAAGAACAAAGAATCGGTTGTTTTGCTGCTGCACTTTGATAAGCGTTCGCCCCTTAATAATATTCCACTGCGTCAATTAGGAGAACAGTTTCCAGGGCTGCCTTTCCGCATCATGGGCGTTCTGCGCAATGATGATTTTCTTATTCCACAGGCTCATGACTATTTGATGGCAGGGGATGATGCCTATGTTCTTGTTGAGCGGGATAAGTTATTCCGTCTTTTGGCGATTTTTGGCATTAAATCTGAACCGATTGGCAGTGTTTTGATTGCTGGAGGAGGGAATGTTGGGCTTTATTTAGCGCAAGGTATTCTTAAAGAAATGAGTGATGTTTCCATCAAAATCATTGAACACAACAAAGACCGTGCTCGAGCTTTGGCTGAGCAGCTGGAAGATGTTGTCGTGTTGCATGGAAATGTTATTGATTTAAGTGTGTTGAAAGAGGCGCATGTTGGACAAGTTGATATGGTGGTGTCGGTAACGAATGATGACGCAGCAAATATTTTGTCTTCACTTTTGAGTAAAAGTTTAGGAGCGCCTCGTGTGACAACCTTGGTGAGCAACATGATGTACCCTAAATTCTTACCTTCATTAGGGGTAGATAGCATTTTAAATCCAGGATTCGTCACCATTTCTACGATTCTAAATCATATTCGTCGAGGTTCCATTCGCACAGCTTATATTTTGCAGGGTGAGGTAGGNNATTTTCGAAGCCAGTGTACCATCGAACTCAAAACTTATCGGGGAAAAGTTCTCGCTTTTGAATGCTTCTGAAAAATCAATCGTGGGGGGGATTATACGCGGTGACAATTTTTATATTCCCAAATCAGACGAGTTTATTGAAGAAAATGATCATCTTATTCTATTGGTGAAAAATAACTATATTTCGCGTCTTGAAAAGTTATTGAGATCGCGGAATGAGTAGGTATGTTTATGCGAACGGGGCTTATTTAGAGAAAGGCGCCGCACAAATACCAATTGAGGATCGTGGGCTTTTATTTGGGGATGCTGTGTACGAAGTCATTCACTTCTCACACG
>DINK01000027.1:0-157 GCA_002426825.1 Holosporaceae bacterium UBA5542 | reverse complement strand
GTCTTGCAGAACTGTCTATTGAGAGACCTTATGTGTCCCATGCGTCGCTTTTACATAAAATTCGTTATTTAAAGCGCCGAAATCAAATTGATGAAGGATTTGTGTACATGCAAATTTCACGAGGAATTGCGCCCCGCAATCATTTGTTTCCATTAAA
>DINK01000017.1:405-7048 GCA_002426825.1 Holosporaceae bacterium UBA5542 | reverse complement strand
CCTGCCAATAACATTGAAGCAAAAAGTGTATGCCGAAATAATGTTTTCATATTTCTTCCCTATTAAAAAGTATTAAAAATCAATTTGTTACAGATATAGGGATGAAAAAACAGATTTCAAGGATGATTAGAAAATTTTCTAAATGCTGATTTTGTTGTTTGCTATTAAACAGACAGAGCGTGGGCCACTTGCCCAAGCTTTAAGGCATTAGAGCCTTTGATAAGTAGCCCATCATTGGGTTGTAGCTGCTTTTCAAGGGTTTTTTGCAGTGTTTCAAGGTCGGTAATATGGGTGACAGGCACTTGGTCTTCAATCGCTGCTTTTAAATGCTGCATCATGTCACCATACGTATACACGTGGGCCGGGTGAACATTTAAAACAGCATCTTTTAGGTCGGCGTGATATTTAGGGGCGTCGGGCCCAAGTTCGCCCATTTGACCAAGTACAAGATATTTTTTCCCTTGAATGGGGCGGTGGGCAAATGCATCAAGGGCGGCTTTCATAGAGCCTGGGTTTGCATTATAGCTCTCATCCATTAGCAACACATTGTCGCGTACAAAGTGGGCTTGGCCACGGCCTGAGGCCCCTTGAAATTGTCCAAGGCTTTGGGTGGCTTTTTTTACATCAAGCCCGGCGGCGTGAATTGCCGCCAAGACGGCCACACTGTTAACAGCAAAGTGCATGCCTGAAACACCTAAGGAATAAGTATAGTGATGCCCATCGATGGACGCGGTGACATTCATTCCTGTTTCTGAGAAAGAGGTATCAATTACACGGCAGCTGGCCAACTTAGAAGTGCCAAACAGTATAATATGATGAATATTGGGATTTTTATTAGCGTGATCAACCAAAATTTGACACTCGGCCACATCGGCTGGAATGATGGCAACGCCTCCTTCAACAACGCCTGCAAAAATAGAACCTTTCTCATGGGCAATTTTTTCAATATTCCCAAATTTTTCGACGTGAGCGGGGTTGATGGTGGTGATCAGGGCAATGTGTGGTTGCCCCATTTGGGTGAGATTCAGGATTTCCCCCGGGGCATTCATGCCCATTTCCAACACAAGGGCTCGATCATTTTCGGCAGCCCCACTAAGTGTAAGAGGAAGCCCCCAGCGAGAATTAAAGCTAGCTGGTGTTGCATGGGTGGTGCATTGGTTTTCAAGGGCAAGGCGCAGCATTTCTTTGACAGTGGTTTTTCCTGAACTGCCGGTGACGGCAAATACTTTGGCCATGGTGCAATGACGAACGTGGTGGGCAGTGGCTTTTAGTGCTTCTTCTACAGACTTTACATACAGCAAGGGTGCATTTGTGGGTAGGTTTGATGGTATTTTTTCGACAAGGGCAGCAACCGCGCCTTTTTCAAGAGCTTCGGCTACATAGTCGTGTCCATCAACGGTTTCCCCCTTAATAGCAACATACAGTTGGCCTGGCTCGACCTTTCGGCTGTCATGGGTGAATGTGGTGGCCACCCAGTTGGGGTTGCCTTTAAGCTGGCCCTCTGTGATGTGTGCAAGAAGGGGGGCTGTCCACTTATTTTTCATGTGTCACCTTGTGCTTAAGGGCTTTTAGAATGACGTCTTTATCAAGGAAGGGTTCAATACGATCTGCGTAGATTTNNGCGTACTTAATGGCATCTTGCCTGTCGGGGATATCAAGAGCTTTGGGCGCCCCTCGAAGGATGGCCCTGCGAATGAGCGAAGGATCTTCATGGCGTGGGTTGTCATCGGTGACGATAACATGATCGGCCTCTTGCGCTGCGATTTTGCCCATTTCTAACCGCGTACTGGGGTCGCGCCCTCCACCAGCGCCAAAGATAACCCATAATTGGTGTGTTGTGTGTGGGCGAAGAGTTTTTAAAACCATCTCAATGGCAGAGGCGGCATGCGCATAGTCAACATAAACAGTAGCCCCCCTTTTAGTTTGCCCGATGTGTTCAAGACGTCCAGGGGGTGCCTTAAGTGTTTCGAGTGCGGTCACGGCGGCATTGATGTCGGCATCGATGTCATTTAGTACTAAACCCAGGGCACAAAGGGCGTTTTGGATTTGGAAGTCACCCAGCAGAGGGAAGTCAATTTTATAGGTGTTTTCGAAAACAGAAAGGTCAATTTCTTGCCCTTTGGCATGAGGGGTGATTTTGTTAATTTTAAGCTCTTTCCCCTTATGGCCATAGGTAATGATGGGAAGGCCATGGGATGCTTCTTTTAAGGGTTCGAATTCAGGAATGTCGCTGTTGAGTACAGCAATGCCCAATGTTTTTTTCAGAAGTCGTGAAAAAAGATTGGACTTGGCTTCAAAATATTTATCAAGAGTTTTGTGATAGTCCAAGTGATCATGACTGAAGCTGGTGAAGCCCCCAGCACTTAGCTTTAATCCGTCGAGTCGAAATTGACTGATACCGTGACTGGACGCTTCGATGGCCACATGGGTGATATTGTGTTGGGCAAGCTCTTGCATGGTTTGATGCAGAAATACAGGGTCGGGTGTTGTGAGGTGCTTGGGCGCTTTGTAATACTTACTGATGGTGCCAAGGGTGCCAATGCTGGCTGCACGAATACCCATTTTTTCCCAAATTTGGCGTACAAAATCAACTGTTGAACTTTTGCCGTTTGTGCCTGTGACAGCCACAATTTGTCCGGGGGTTTTGGGATAGAAAAGAGAGGCCATCAGGGCAAAGCATAGCTTTGGATTGCCGCTTTCAATGAAGGTAACTGTTGGAAATTGATCGCTGTATTGGTGATAGCTTTCAGAGCAGGCAATAATGGCAACAGCGCCGCGATCGATAGCGTCAGGAATAAAACGTGCCCCGTTGACGCGTGTCCCACGAAGGGCGGCAAAAACATAGCCTGGTTTGATGTCTGCACTGGAGGCAGAGATGCCGTTAAGGGTGGCATCATAAATTTTCCGGTCTCCCTGCCAGAGATTGAAAGGATGTACCTTTTGAAGGGATCCAATCAGTTCGTTGAACTTCAATGTTTACTCCAAAGAAACTATCATTGCATATTAAATGCAGATTGTATCTTTAATTCTTTTTCGTCAACTGGAATTATGTGGAGAAGTGGGGCAGATTTTTCAATTACCTCTTTTGCGACGGGGGCCGCGGCAATGCCTCCGGTTGATGCAGCACCTGTTTTTTTAGATTTTTGCGGTTCATCCAGCATGATGAAAAGAATGTATCGAGGTTTGATGATGGGAAAGGCGCCGGTAAAAATAGATCGGTGCTTGTTTTTTGATACGTAGCCGACCCCGCCTTTTTTTCGTTTGTTAGCAGAACCTGTTTTGCCTCCAACCAAATAACCTTGGGCATGGCTGCGATGACCTGATCCATATTTTACCAATAGGTGCATAAGGCGACGCATTTTTTCAGAGGTGCCGGCACTGATAACGCGTGTGTAGTTATCTTTTTCATTGCCTTTCTTTAACAGGGTGGGCTGGCGTAACACCCCCCCATTGACCATGACACTGACGCCATTTAAAAGCTGGATGGGACTTATAGCCATACCATAGCCGTAGGAAATGGTAGCCAGGTTAATATCTTTCCAGTCGTGGGGTGCCATTGGGGTGCCGTTTTCGCCAATTTCAATTTTAAGTGGCTTTAAAAAACCAAGTTTTTCAAAGAAGGCTTTTTGGCGTTCAACCCCAAACTTTAAGGCGATACGCACAGTGCCAATGTTGGACGAGTACATGAAGATTTCTGGGACAGAAAGCCAGCGATTCTTTGCGTAGTAGTCTTTAATCATGAAGCGTCCAAATTTAATAGGCTTTGAAGCATCAAANNGGGAAGAGACACCATTCCTATAATTTCGCTGGTTTGGGCATCCATAAGGATACCGCTTGCTTTTTTAGCACTGAATTCGACCAAGCTTTTGTGAAGGGCTTCGCGCAGAATATGCTGAATTCGGATATCGAGAGACAGTTGAATGGGGGAGCCCCCGGCTTTAAGCGTATCATCAAATTGGCGCTCGATACCTGAAAGACCATTATTATCGACGTCGGTGAACCCCACCACATGGGCGGTGAGGGCGCTGTGGGGGTAGACACGTTTTTGTTCGTTTTCAAAGCCTAGCCCTGTTTGTCCCAAGTATTGTACGTGCAGTTTTTGACGAGGAGTAAGATTTCGTCTAATCCACACAAACTGCCGAGGAGAAGTAAGTTTTTTGTAAAGATCTGCGGAAGTGGTGTCCGGCAAGATACGGCTAAGCTTTTCTGCAATTTCTTGAGGCTTTGAAATAAGGTGTGGTTTTGCAAACAGAGAAAATGTCATCAAATTTGTGGCCAGAATAACGCCGTTTCGATTTNNATAATATCGCCCCGTTTGATAAGAGGAGTGGTGCTGTATAGGTGTGGCTTTGTGGCAATATGGGGGTGCAATACCATCACCCAAAACAAGCGCACACCAATAAGAGAAAAAAGCGTGAACAACATGATGGCAAGCAGCGTAAAACGCGTTAAAGGGGCACTTGCCCCTTTTTTCTTCTGCTGTTCTTCAAGGAATGCCCGCATCCGTGATGGTGGGCCCCCCATCATTTTTTGTGGCATTTATTGATTCCGTTTGTTGTAGGCCACCATAATACCGTTCATGTTTTGTTGTTTAAAGGCGTTGAGAGAGGCGATTTGTACCGCCCTTAGTGGTTTTAAATGCAAGTGTTTCTGATTAAGGCGTGCCAATCTTTTTGGGCTTTTTAGGAAATTCCATTCTGCACGTAAAATATGCAGAGACTCTTCTGTGACATTAATTTTATNNACCTCTGTATCTGTGGGCTTTAGGGCTTTTGTTTGTTCGATGATTAAAGCGGGGAGCGTATTCTTATTTTCAACAACAGGCATGTGCCGTGATGGGTTTGGTGTGCGTCCACTGTGATGACGGAAAAACTTTTTCACATAGCCATCTTCAAGGGCATGAAAAGAAACGACAACCAGACGTCCCTGGGGCTTTAATGTATTGAGTGCCGCATTAAGTCCTTGTTCAAGGGCTTTGAGTTCTTGATTTACCTCAATGCGCAGCGCTTGAAATGTTTTCGTTGCGGGGTCAATTTTTTGCGTGGGGCGTTTTGGCACAATTTCGTGTACCACGCTGGCTAGGTCAAGGGTATGGGTAAAGGGCTTTTTTTTGCGGCGGGCCACAATGGCTTTGGCAATTTGTCGTGATTTGGGTTCATCCCCGTAAGNNATCAGCAGCAGTGGGCCCTTTTTGTGACATGCGCATATCAAGGGGGCCGTCTTTCTGGAATGAAAACCCTCGCTCAGCCTCGTCCAGCTGAGGAGAGGAGACGCCCAGGTCGAATACAATACCGTCGACAGCGGTGACGTCTTTGTCGGCAAGCAGGCGATCCAGGTCACCAAAGTTGCCCTCTACAATGGTAAAGCGCTTTTCGGTCTCTTCTAGAGCCTGGCCGCGCTTTGTGGCAGCGGGATCACGGTCAATGCCGTATACAGTGCAAGGAGCATGGTTCAGGATGGCTTTGGTATAACCACCCGCGCCAAACGTGCCATCAACATAAACATGGCCAGCTTGGGGGTTTAATGCCCTTAAAACTTCATTCAATAAAACGGGGGTATGCACGTTCTTCATGATGCCCCCTCTGATTTTTGTGCAGGAAGCCGTAGTGTTGTCTTTTGTTTGCGAATGCGNNCAACAAAAGCTACTTGATCGGTTAGATCTGCAAAATCACGAAAACTTTCGGGTAAAAAGATGCGTCCTTCTTGATCCCAGGTAAGGTGTTCTGCGTCTGCGAAAAGGGTCGCTGCTAAATCTTCTTGATTTTCTGAAAAAAGGTCCATTTGGTCGATACTTTCGCTTAGCTTTTGCATGCGGTCCATGCGGTAAGCTTCAAGCGCGGGCAGGGTGTAGGATTTGAAGACAACGACCCCGTTTGCAGGCTGGGTCAGGGCGGCTCTAAAGGGTGAAGGCACAGAGACCCGCCCCTTTTTATCTAGCTTATTAATGTATGTCGATAAAAATAGCGACATTTCGGCCCTGACCTTTCATGTTATGCCTCTATATAATGGGATACCATGGGACAACATGGGCGTCAATGGGATTTTAATGGGAAAATGATTTTTCTATGAAAAAAAATACAAAAAAAACAGAAAGATACGGGGTGGTTATTGGCGGGATTGAAGAAAAAAACAGGTCAAAAAGACAGGAAATCACTTGTTTCTTAGACGTATTTGATGTGGTAGACTGAAGCAAAAAAGACGATTAGGTTGGGGAGATCGCGTTATGAAAAAAAATTATATTTTTTTGGTGTTTCTGGTGTTTTTTTCTTTTTTATCCGTTAGTTGTGTGGCCGACATGGAAAAATGCAGTGCATCCTGTGATGATTCTTTTGGCTTCTTTGACCGCATCATGAGTTTGTTTTCAAAGAGATATCAATGTTATACGCGTTGTCCGCAGTCGGTTGCCAGGCATGGGGCTTTGGCCTTAGAGTCCATTTGGCGCCAAAACCCGGGCCTGACGGATGCACAGTTTTTTTCGAAAACTAAGGTGTGTTTGGGTGATGATGGAAAAAATGCAGAGGCTGCCTTGTGGTGTTTGAAAACATGCGAGGTGCGAACAACACCTAAATTTTTAGCCCGCTTTTGGGGCACATTACGTACGCCGCAATTGGTGCGGACCATGGGCCGTTTGATGGGGCAGGTA
>DINK01000017.1:0-394 GCA_002426825.1 Holosporaceae bacterium UBA5542 | reverse complement strand
TGCAAAGAAAACATTTGGTAAAAAAATCGTTCCGTCTTTCTGGACATGCGACTTCTGTTGCGCTTGAGCCTGTATTTTGGCAAGTACTGGGTGAAATGGCGTATATCCGAGGAATATCTTTATCTCGACTGGTGTCAGAGCTTGACCAGGAAACGCCACCGAACCTAGCAAGTGCCCTTAGAGTTTGGGTGGTGAATCACCTTAAAAAACAGGCGTCATAACGTCTTTCTTGTGCTTGTTTTCAACCTAGCACAGTGTTTCAAGTAAAGCTTCTAAAGCTGGACGCTAATATGTCTTAGTTTTTGATACTTGCTGTTCAAATATTGATTTTTAAAAAAAACAATTAAATACAATTAATTAATGTTACTATATTAAATATATAATTTTTTATAAA
>DINK01000035.1 GCA_002426825.1 Holosporaceae bacterium UBA5542 | reverse complement strand
GAAAAAAATAAGTATTCACAAAGTCTAACGGAAGAGGAAAAAATGAAAAATACTTTTAAAAATAAACAAATAAACAAAAACCGTGTAAGGCCCATTAAGAAATTAATCCCGGTTCTTTATCCTGAGTCACATCCACAAAAAAAAGCGTGCCCCATTCAAGAAAGAAGAAAACGCTTCTTAACCTATATGGCGC
Source organism: Holosporaceae bacterium UBA5542 (assembly GCA_002426825.1). GTDB lineage: Bacteria > Pseudomonadota > Alphaproteobacteria > UBA7879 > UBA5542 > UBA5542. The sequence goes on along the minus strand of DINK01000035.1, from coordinate 9,799 downwards.
AAAAACACCACATTACCTGCACAAACACAGAAACATGGTCGGGAGTTGGGCTTGATTTTTTAGAACAAACAAAAACAATTACGCCCGGCATGCACAGCGCCGCGCAAGTGTATTTTAAATTTTCAAAAAGTATTTTATCGGACGCACCCAAACGGGCAAAAACAAAGTATGAAGACCCTTCTTTACGCGGCAAAATAATCCCCCACATGGAAGACGTTACACTGAATATGGCTCAGGAAAAACATTGGAAAGAAATGTGTTCTATTTTGGATCACCATCAAATGAAAAATGTGGTCGACAAACTTCGTTCTGACCAAGACTTACCTTGCCTTAAAACATTGTTTAGCGCAGAGAAATCGTTGAACAAACTGAAAGAAAGCCTTGTTGATATTGAAAACTATCTTCACCGTGTGAAAGATTGGCGCACCACATTCTGAACCATCTGAACATCTATTTTCCCAGCCTTATTCGGCAAAATGGGTGTTAAGAAAGGGCGATATTGAAGGGGTGGCGACGCTATAAATAATCCGTACGTTGGTTTGTTTAACACAGCCGCCCCATTCATAATACCAGTATCATTGCCCACCACAAAATCATGGCCATCAATAAATGCCAAAGATTCTTGTATGGTGAAATTTGTATGTGCTGCTGCCTTGCACCCGTCACTATTGATGCCCTCTACAATTTTTCTTGCCTCTTCTTTTTCACACGGGCCACCCAAAACGGAAACCGTATATTTTTTTTCTGAAAAATATTTCCCCAAGGCAATCCAATTTTCAACAGGCCACTTTTTATATGCCTCGGTACCGCCAACCGCCAAAACCACCGAAGGATGCGTCTTAGCAGGCAAGTGTGCAGCAACACTTTTAATAGCCTGGTGCGACAAAGGAAATTTCGGAAAATCACATCGCTGAACCGCATACGCCTTTGCCATCTTAGAAAAACGCTTCGTGGGATGCATTCCATAGGTTTCTTTGGGCAATGTATAAACAGACTTCACTTTTCCCAAAAAAGCCGCAAATCGATAGCGCCAACTTTTATGTAAAACCCACACATCGGTAACCCCTTGGTGTCGCATAAATTGACCTAATCGAAAAATACCCCAAATTCCTTTGTGGGCTGTAAAATCATCAAGCCACAAAATCTCTTTGATATAAGACGATCCTTCATACACTTTATCTGCCCGGCTTTGACGTTTTGTCATCAATGTCACGGGTTGCTTATAATGATTTGAAATAGTTTGAAAAGCATCATCAAACCAAAACAAGTCGCCCATACCCGGCAATGGCTGAATCACAAGAATATTCTTTTTTTCTTTTCTCACATCATGCCTTTTCTAAAGTTTCTTGAAGGGCAATAAGATCTTCGGGCAACTCCACCGAAAATTGCATTTTTTGCTGAGTCACAGGATGCACAAACTTTAATTCAGCCGCATGTAAGGCCTGCCGATTATCTTGCCACTGATTGCCTTCCAATCCCCATAAACGTTTTAACATGGGGTTTGCNNGACGCGAATCTGATGGGTGCGCCCTGTTTCTAGGCGGCACTCGATAAACGATGCCACCACCGCCCGCGTACCATAATATGCCAATGTTTTAAAATAGGTTTGGGCCTCTTTCCCCCCACTTTTACGAATTGTCATTTTCTGACGATTCAACGTACTGCGCCCAAGGGGGGCATCAATATAATCTTCAGGGGGCGTTTTCCCCATAACAAAGGCAAGATACGTACGGCTTAATGTACGATCAGAAAATTGGGCAGACAGTTTTTGATGCGCCTCATCTGTTTTTGCAACCACCATTAACCCACTTGTGTCTTTATCTAGACGATGCACAATCCCTGGGCGCTTCACCCCCCCAATACCAGACAAACTTTCCCCACAATGGGCCAAAAGACCATTCACAAGGGTGCCATGCGCATTCCCTGACCCAGGGTGCACCACAAGCCCAGCAGGCTTATTTAACACAATTAAGCTGTCATCTTCAAACACGATATCAAGATCCATCGCCTCCGGCGTTAAATGCGTTTCTTCAGGGGCCTGTTCTTCTATATAAAAAACATCATCTTCCCTGACCTTCAGCTTAGGGTCTATCACAACGCCCTTCGTGTGATGCCGAACACCCTCTGCCAAAATGATCTCTTTAATCATGCTGCGCGATAGTGTGGACAACAATGTGGCCAAGGCCTTATCAAGGCGTTCACCGTGGAGTGCTTGAGGTATATGTACTTCGTGGGTTTTCATTCAGTCTTTTCGATCTCTGATGTTCTTTTTTGACAATATAGCCGTAAATCTATGTTAAATATAGGTATCATCACATAAAAGGTAAAATGCATACATGAAACACCCCGTCACCATTCTATGGTTTCAGCAAGATTTGCGCATCACCGACAATCCAGCCCTTGTCTCTATTGCAGACAACAAATCAACCATTATTCCCCTCTACATTTATGACACCACCACACCCCCAGCGCAGCAAATCGGTGGCGCCGAAAAATGGTGGTTACATCTCAGCCTTCTGTCCCTTCGAAAAAATTTAGAAAAGAAATATGGCGTCCCCCTGATTCTTCGCAAAGGTGACCCTAAAACAATATTATCTAAACTAATCAACGAAACCAATGCGACCCATGTGGTATGGAACCGGCGCTATGATCCACACAGTCACGCACGTGACGAAAACATTACCAACACCCTTGAAAAGAAAGTGACCATTGAAACCTTTAATGGCACCCTTTTGTTTGAACCCTGGGAAGTTATGAACCAGTCAAAAAAACCTTTTCAAGTTTTTACCCCCTTTTATAAAGCCTGCACCCAACATATTGAACCTCGACCAGTTGAATCCGCCCCTAAGGCACTTCAACCGTACCCACATAAAATTTCAAGTGACGCTCTGGATGATTGGCACCTTATCCCCCAAAAGCCTAATTGGGCCGAAAAGTTTCATCAATATTGGCAACCAGGGGAAAAAGGGGCCCACAAAACCCTTGATACATTTTTAGAAAAGAAAATTGATTCCTATGCAACCCATCGCGATTTTCCCTACGAAGAAGTAGTGTCACGCTTGTCACCCTACCTTCAAATGGGGGAAATAAGCCCTCACTATGTATGGCACAAAGCCAAATATACAACAGAGCCATCCAGACATTTAGAAAAATTTCTCAGCGAGTTGGGCTGGCGCGAGTTTTCTTATTACATTCTTTACCATTTTCCCAAAATGCGTGATGCCAATTTTAATTCCAAATTTAACGCCTTCAGGTGGCAAAAAAACCCAGCACATCTTAAAGCCTGGCAAAAAGGAAAAACAGGCTACCCAATTGTTGACGCGGGCATGCGGCAGCTCTGGGAAACGGGGTGGATGCACAATCGTGTACGGTTAATTGTGGGTTCATTCCTCACAAAACATTTAGGCATCAACTGGAAAGAAGGCGCCGCTTGGTTTCGAGACACCCTTGTTGACGCAGATGTGGCCAATAACACGGCCAGTTGGCAATGGGTTGCCGGATCAGGGGCCGATGCAGCACCTTATTTCCGTATTTTCAACCCTATGCTTCAGAGTCAAAAATTCGACAAAAACGGTCACTTCATTCGAAAATGGGTGNNGAGCAACTAGAAAAAGCAAATATCGTTATTGGCACCACGTACCCTGCCCCCATCGTAGACCACAAAGAAGCACGCGATCGGGCCCTTGCAGCCTTCTACAAACTTTAAACTTTTTCGTGAAGTTGCATCACTTCTTTAATAAAAGGAATTGTCACCTTTCTTTTTTCAGACAAAGAAAGACGGTTCAATTTTTCTAGAAAAGTAATCAGAAATTCGGCCGAGCGTTCAGTATGTGTCAAAATAAAACTCGACACCGATTGATTCGTTTCAATTTGCAATTCCGACATTTTTTTCACAAGCAACGCCTCTAACAAGGCATCTTCAGGCTGCGGAATACGCACAGCAGGAAATGCCAAAAGTCGCGACGTCAAATCTTTAAGCTGCACATCCCATGCCTGAGCTGGCCGATCAGCCGTCCACAAGACATATCCTTCTTTTTCTTTAATCATATTGCATAAATGAAAAAGTTGCGTTTGATAGCGAGGCACAAAAGTATGTGCATCATCAATAATAAAAGCTGAATCTTTTTGAATGAATCGAGAAAACTGATCAAGTTGCTGCAAGTTTTCTTGATCCACAAAAACCGCTTTTGCACGATGGCGAAAAATGTGCGCTAAATGTGTTTTGCCGACTTTTTTATCCCCATAAACGAGAAACCCATTCGACGGCCAATTAGGCCAATTTAAGATGGTATCATGGGCAATTTTATTGCTTTCACTGACAACAAAATCTTCCACAAAATACGTTTGAACCGCGTTGAAGTCGAGCGGTAGCTGTCTGGGTGCCATTACCTACCTCCTAAACATTGAGAATCACAAATACTTAGGTTTTCCTTTAAGTATTTAGGTTTCGCACTTAGTGAGCAACCTACTAAAAAAGCGAACAAATTCATAGTACTCTTTTTAGAGCATTTAAATTAGAGTAGAATACCATAGTTTATATTTAGGAGGAAATAAATGGCAGGTCCAGTCGTTGCAACAGGGGCAATGGCACTATGTACCATGGGAATGGCGCCATCAACCTTAAACTTTATTCCAGCCCCCGTTGTAATGGGCCCCACACAAGCTGGAAAAATTGTTGATATGGTGCCCATGATGAACATTCCTCCTTTTGGTATGTGCATTAGCCTTGCCAACCCTGCTGTTGCAGCAGCTACAGCCGCAGCACTTGGCGTATTAACGCCTATGCCCTGCATACCAGTACCTGCAGGACCCTGGGCACCAGGGTCAGCCTCAGTTCTTTTAGGAGGACCACCTATTCTTGATCAGGCGTCTGTGCTAAACTGCAGCTTTGCAGGTACGATTATGATCACATTTGCCGGCCAAGTTGCCTCGAATTGTGTAAAGTAATTTGAATAATCATGAAACAAATATTTAAGTATCTTATTGTTGGCATTCTTTTCTTCATCTTAGGCGGCGTTGTCGTTTATTTAGTTGCACAACACACNNACAACACACTAGTATCATCACCAAAAACAGTCACGTAGCCGCTCTTGAAAAAGCAGCTGCACAAAAAGAAGAAAAGGCGATGGGGAAAGAAGAAAAAGGTGCCCAAAAAGAACCCAAGGAAAGTTCAAAAAAAGATGATCAAGGTGGGGACGGCAAAGATAAAGCTGCAAAAAAATCTGATAGCGACACCAAAAAAGAGAGTGATACAAAAAAAGAGGGTAAAGAGAAAAAAGAAAGTGCCTCTGCCGAATATTTACGCTCGCTGTGGTTAATTAAAAAAAGACAAACAGCTAACGTGTCTGGCCCTCAAAAAGGTGTATTGTACATGAATGGTACCTCCCCTTATGGACCACCAGAAGCTTATAAAGATGAACTTTTCCAAGAAACACAAACATTAAAAGTGTCAGGCGCGCCCCAGTCAGCCTCACCACCACCCCCTTTAAGTTTTATNNACTCAAAAAGGCCAGCACGCCTTCCACATCATCTCAACCACCCCCAACAATGTTTCAAATACAAGTGGGGCATTTTTCTTCATTAGAAAAGGCGCAAAAAGCCAAAGATCTGATGTTTGAAAAAGGGTATAAAACCGTCATTTATTTCACGGGCACAATTACAAATCCAGGAGAATTCTATCTGCGTTTACCTGAAACATTTTTCAAACACCAAGCATATCAACGTGCACAAACCATTGCTATTAAAGAAAAAATTGTGCCCTCTATTGTTGAGAAAACAGATGACATTAATCGACTCAACTAAGGAAACTCCTTGCTTAGATTATGGAAACATTGTAATAACTTTTTAAATGGCGGGTGTAGCTCAGTTGGTTAGNNAAGCCATTCAAAGTATTCGAAAACTAAACCGCACCGATCCTAAAAAAAATATCATTGTCACTGGGTGTGCCGCACAAATTAACCCCGATAAATTCTTGGCACTTAAAGGTGTGTCACAAGTTTTGGGGAACCAAGACAAAATGAAATTAGAAAGTTTCATAAAAACCGATCGCAAAATCGTCAGCGACATCATGCAAGTTAAAGAAACAGCCACACACATGATCAACAGCTTTGACGATAAAACACGCGCCTTTATCGAAATTCAAAATGGGTGCAACCACCGCTGCACGTTTTGCACCATTCCCTATGGACGCGGCAACAGCCGCAGTGTGCCCATAGGCGCCATTGTTGAACAAATTCAACACCTGGTTCAAAAAGGCATTCAAGAAATTGTGTTTNNGTTACAGGTGTTGATATCACATCCTACGGGGAAGATCTGCCCCATGAAGCCACACTTGCCCGCCTTATTCGGCGCGTTCTCATTAATGTACCCACGTTAAAACGACTTCGCCTCTCTTCCATTGACCCTGTCGAATTTGATGACGAACTATTTTCTCTATTTGGCACAGAAAAAAGACTTCTTCCTCATGTACACATCAGTCTTCAAGCGGGTGATAATATGATTTTAAAGCGCATGAAAAGACGACATTTGCGAGAAGATGTTATCGCCTTTTGCGACCGCCTGCGTAAACTTCGCCCTGAGGTAGTATTCGGGTGCGATATTATTGCCGGTTTCCCTACAGAAACAGAGGACATGTTTCAAAATTCGCTCGACTTAATTGAAACATGTAACATCTCTTTTCTACATGTTTTTCCTTACTCGCCCCGTCCCGACACACCGGCTGCACGCATGCCACAAGTTGAGAAACAAATTATTAAAGAACGCGCTAAGAAGTTACGCGACTTGGGCGTTCAACAGATAAAGAAACTCTATAGCGCCCTTCAAAATCTTGAAACAGAAATTTTAATAGAAAAAGATCATACGGGGCACACGCTTCATTTTTGCCCCACCATACCTGATCAGAAACTCGCCCCAGGCACCGTCGTGCCTGTTCGTATCACAGGGTATACCAATACACATCTAACAGCCGAGGTAATATCAACATGAAATGGTTTTCAAAACTAACAAAAGGACTTAAGAAAACATCAGGAAAATTAACAGAAAGTATTTCCAAAGTCTTTACACATAGAAAAATTGATGCAGCCACCCTTGAAGATTTGGAAGACATCTTAATTCAATCAGACTTAGGCGTTAATGTATCTACTAAAATCATCCAACGCTTTGAAAAAGAAAAAGTCTCAAAAGAAGCAACACCCTCAGAAATTCAATTGCTCATCGCCGATGAAATTGAGAAGGTGCTTCACCCCCACCAAAAAGAATTAAAAATAGATACAGCAAAAAAGCCCTATGTCATGATCATGGCCGGTGTTAATGGCAGCGGAAAAACAACCACTTGTGCAAAAGTTGGATGGCAACTTATAGAACAAGGATTCCGCGTTCGCTTGGCCGCATGCGATACGTTCCGGGCTGCGGCTGTCGAACAGCTTGCCGTTTGGGCAGATCGACTTCATATCCCCCTCTCCAAAGGAGCATTTAATACAGACCCAGCCAGCCTCGCATTCGATTCTTATAAAGAAGCTGAAAAAGAAAATGCAGATGTTTTAATTATCGACACAGCAGGTCGCCTCCATACCAATCAAAATCTGATGGCCGAGCTTGAAAAAATTATACGGGTTTTGAAAAAAATAAACCCCGATCTTCCCCATGAAATCTTCCTTGTGCTCGATGCAACCATTGGTCAAAACACCCGCGTACAGTTAGAAGCATTTCAGAAAGTTGCCCCTATTTCGGGCTTGATTATGACAAAACTTGACGGTACCGCTAGAGGCGGTGTTTTAGTCGGATTAGCTGATTCTTTTAAATTACCCATCTACTTCATCGGAACAGGCGAAGCAAAAGAAGAACTGCACCCCTTTGATGCAAAAAGCTTTTCCCATGCCCTAGTTGGTTTAGGCGAGTGAGTTGAGTCGATTCAGCATCGATTCAACAACGCTGTTCATTGAATGCATTTCTGGATCTTTTAAGCGATCTAAATGCTGAGAAATATAATTCAACATAGCTGCCGCATAAGAAGACTGAATGCGAATTAGATGGGTTAGTACAGGGGGGTAAATATAGGCCTCCCACACACTCACATTCCCACCTTGCTGAATAAAGAGTGCACTTAAGTAAGAGTTTGTACTAATTGACCCCTTAATAGATTCAGCTGTTTGAACTGACGATAAAACAGACGTTCCAATAATTGTATTAACAACAGAGTCAATGGTGGCTGCAATTTGCTGTGCTTTATTTTTATCGCCTAACGAACCCGGTGTCGCACCCCCAAAACTATTAAGTTTTCCAGCAAGCATAGAAAGATTTGTCCGCAGTTTATTGGCAATTTCTGAGTTATTATTAATAATTCCTGTGACTTCTTTTGCTTCATTAACAGCCCCTGACACACTGCCAGAGCCCCCAAAAGAACCTTCGATGAAAAAGAATGAACAAAGTAGAACAAAGAAGAAAAAGCGCATGAAATCCCCTGAAAAAATCAATAGCCCTAATTTAACAAAATTCTGAATACACTGAAACAAAAAAATTAAGAAAGCGTACGCATCATAAGCTTGGCCGCAAAATACAACATATAGGCGCCCATAAGACGATTCAACCACCCACCTGACTTATCCAGAACTTTTTTAATCCAACCATGCGAAAAAATGAAAGACTGCAACGTATACCACGTGAGTGAAGTCAGAATTAAAATCACCCCATAAATAAGTTGTATCCAAAGTGGTGTTTCAGGGGCCACGGTGGCTGCCACAATACTAATGAACACAAGTGATGCCGACGGGCATAAAATATCAATGGTAAAACCCATCTTATACGCCTTTAAAAGAGTCATTTTTTTAAGACGGGTAATGTATTCATTTTCTTCGCGGTTTGCATTAGCAATTTTACTTTTCGATAACAGCATGCGTACCCCTAAATAAATCAGGTAGATCCCGCCCCCATATTTCACCAAATCAAACAGCCACGGTGTTTTTGAAATAAACGCACCAAACCCTAAAAAGCTGTACGTTTTATGAATTAAACTGCTGGTGACAATGCCAAGACCTGTATAAAACCCAATTTTTCGCGAATAATAACTGCTGTTATGCAGCATTAAGGCCGTTTCAGGACCAGGACTAATCAAATTCATAAAATTAAGAAGAAAAAGATTTAAAAACTGAAAAATATAAATGTCCATTGGCGACTAAAGCTTGATGTTTTATGTTTGCCCCCCTATAAATAAGGGATGCGTACAGAAATAGACCAAATCGTCACCGAAATCAAACACTCTCTCTCCCTCCTTCGGAGGTATCTTTGACTGGGATAGTGCCCATTCACGCATCCAAACCTTAAATCAAGCCACAGAAGCGCCCGACTTTTGGGATGACGCCCAAAAGGCGCAAGCTTTGATGCAAGAGCGTACAGCTCTTTCGCAAAAAATTAGTACAGTCACTGACTTTGAATCCCGATTAGAAGAGGCCACGCTGCTAATCGAAATGGGTGAAAGCGAGAATGACACTGAGACTATCCAAGAAGGTGAAGAAGCCATTTTTGAGCTGCAAAAAGATGTCAACAAAGCGCAACTTGAAAGCTTGCTATCTGATGAAGCAGATGGATGCTCTGCTTTCCTTGAAATTCATGCTGGTGCTGGCGGCACTGAAGCCCAAGATTGGGCCGAAATGCTTTCACGCATGTATCTAAGATGGTGTGAAGACCGGGGGTATAAAGCGGCCCTCATGCAAGAAGTGCCTGGCGAAGAAGCCGGCATTAAATCCATCACGTTTGAAATTACAGGTGAAAAAGCCTATGGATGGCTTAAAACCGAAAGCGGCGT
>DINK01000039.1 GCA_002426825.1 Holosporaceae bacterium UBA5542 | reverse complement strand
ATCAAACTCTCATGTTTGAATCCTGAATAAATAAACAAAGTCTATTTATTCTATTTGAAGTCAAAGACTTCATAGAATTTTGACTGACTATTGCGTAACTTGGAATTGACTTGGTATGTATAATAAGTTTGTTTCCAAACTTTACCTTGTCATTTCTGCTAAGCAATGTCTTGAAAAATATTTTCCAAGGCCACTGCCTGCTTTTCTTTTCTTAACAATTTCAAAGAACACATCAGCTGATATTCGCTGACTGATATCCTGTATAGGCGATCACTTTCCCGACGTCAAGAGATTTGTTTTCTTTTTTTTAAAAAAACGTCTGTTAGGTTTTTTACCCTTTATTTTAGGCTTCCATCCACAGGCACCCTCCCTTATTTTCATTGTGCCTCCATATTCCATCTAAATTGAAATTCCTTTGTTTTTTAGAAATTTGCGGTATAAACAAAGCCATATACAAAACATTTATAAAGAGGTTCTAACATGACAAAAAACAAAAGCAGTTTATTTCCAATACTCCTTTTACTGGGGCAAACGCTTGCATTTCCCGCATCTGCGGCAATGGTTGAAATACCTGGCAATGATACCTCTGGTCACGATGCCGGCGCTGGGCTTGTTCCATTCCGCCCTACTTCTAGCGTTGAGGCTAAAGAAAAAGGAAATTCGCGCAAACTAACACATGATTTGTTTGCGATTCGCCCTTCAGAAGACGCTCAAGAAGCTCTTGCAGACGCTCTAGACCAAATAGAAGACGAAACATCACGCACACAAGTAGCCCAATTATCTGCACAATTTTACAAATTACGGCACGCATCCAATCCAAACGACATGACTGAAATCGTCCACGCCCTTGCAGGCATTGCCAATCCTGACGCTCGCGATTTTGCCGTCACCACCATTCTTGGTAACTACCCTGCCCCACTGTACCTCCCTTCACTCCCTCAACTACTACGCACATATGGAAGAATGCACGCGCTTCCCAATGAAGAACCCCAAAACCTTTACGAACTCACCAACGGAATTGGCAAAAAGGCGTATGCCGTGCTGATTGCTTGTGCACTGGGCGAAGTACACCCCCATATACGCCACCAAGTGGCAACAATTGCCAAAAAAAAACTCAAAGATAACGATAATGAAGATGTTTATCGTGCGATACACAATAGAATATCCGCATTCTCAGGAATAGAATCCCCTGATGTGTTTGCCAATGTTCAAGCACTTGCAATGGAACTAAGCCGCGGTTACCACACACTCGACGATGCGATGATCAATGCCCATGGCGCTAACTATCTACCCCACGACGCCATTACAAATGCCCTCAAAGGCATTCAAGATCAAGATGATCTTCACGACATCGCCAACCTAGTGGAAAAACACTTTCCAAGGGCTGGGGACAGAGAGAAGGGTGCCCTTATTCAAGAACTTAAACAAATCCCTGATCACGAAACACGCGCACAGTTGGCACAGCTGGCCGCCCCCATTGAGGAAGCTGCCAAAGCTGTAAATGCTCTTTTTGATCTTCCTGATCATGAAACACGCGCCTATGTCGCAGGGTTGGCCCAAAACATAGAATACCAAAGCGTACAATACGAAGACCACGTAACACAATTCTTGATATCATTCTTGCAGTCTTTCAAGAGAGTAACGTCTGTCAACGAAGCACGTGCGCTTATAAAAAGCGTGCAAGACGCACTAGGCGGTCAACAAGAAACTGTTGTTGACTATGATTTTTACGCTGTCACTCATCAATTAGCCCAAGTGCCCGCTGAAGAACGGCCACAGGTATTAGAAGCAACGGACATCGCCGCCGCGCAAAAAATCTATAAAGTCATCATACCTTTCTACAGCATACAGGCAGACTTACGGCAACACGTTGCACAAGTTGTGCGAGATCACAGCACACAGGACGATGATCGCACAAAATTTTTGGCAGCTTTCAAAAACGCCACATCCGTTGCAGAGGTTGATTCTTTGGTCAGCATGGCACAGTCTCTATACCCAGATAAATCTGGCCACGGCAATTACTTTATCAACGCTGCCACAGAACTGGCACAACTGCCCCTTGATGAACGCAGGCCAGCCGTAAACTTAATAGAACGCCTCTTCTCAAACCAAGCATGTCCAGACTCAGTTCTTCGTGCACTTAGACACATACCTGCCGCTCAACGGGAAGAAGTAGCAACCCTAATTGCTCCTTTTTGCCAAGAAGATGATAGTGCGACGTTCGAATTCCTTAGACCATTTGAAACTATGGAACCTAGAATACAAGTAGATGTCGCAAGATTAGGTGCCTCTTTGATTGCTACGCCTAACGCACATATCCAGAACGCACGCGCCACTTTTTGGGCCCTAGGAGCAATCGAAAACCCTGAAGCACGTGCACATGTGGGAGAATTAACAAGAACTTTTCTAGCAGAGGTCCCAAATGCTGACATAGGAGATGTCTTGTACGCACTAAAGCGCTTTGATGATCCGGCAAGCCGCACTCAATTCTTTGAACTTGTGCGATCTCTTCGGAACCCATATCTAGAACTGGAAAGAAACCCATCCCCACTCTTCAGAGCATTTAGAAATACACTCCTTGAAGACGTTCCCAGTGTTGCAGAGCTGGCACGATCTTTCTTTACAGATGACATGACTGACGCATCAAGATTCGATGTTATCTGGGAATTGGGAAGCATCGCCCAAAAAGATCGGCAATCTTTCACAGACCAAATGCGTGGATTGATCAGAGTTGACATGAGTGGCGAAGACCGCGCTACACTCGTAAAATACGCCACCGGTGCTGGCGTCAGCGTCGCGCTGAATGTTTTAGCCAATGCGCACAAACTGGCCACGCCCACAATGAACGGACAGGCAATAATAGATATTGTCTACAGGCTCAACAGATTACAAAACGACGACTATTTGATAACACAATGCGTAGACAGGTTTTTAGCGAATCGCCCAGCAGACAAACCTCTCACCATAGAAGAGATATTAGAAGGCCTGCCTAACCCTGATGCTGAATGATAATTGTCTGCTTTAGGTTTTCCTATATAGTATCGCCGCTGGGCCATAGGTCTGGCGGCATCACTTCTCTCTGACAATTCCTAACACTGCGATTCTAGCACCTGCTAAGAAACGTTCCGAAACAACAGCACAAATTCACCTTTTTGAACTATTGCATTTAAGCCTAATCTTGGCCACACTTGTACACAACAGTGGAGGCAATGCAATGAAACGTTTAGCAACTTTTTCTTTAATCGCAGTTCTTTTTCTAGCAGGCGAAACCACATTCGCCGCAGCGGGCATCCAAACCAGCTATAGAGGCGATCAAGCGCAAGCAACAGCAAAACTAAGGTTACAAGTTAAAAAAATTAGAGATACATTGCGGACAGTGTCAACGCTTTCAGATGAAGAAAATGGCGGGAAACCATTATCTATTGCTGGCATACGTTCGTACTTCATGAATAAACTGGGAATCAGTATGGCCGATGCCCAAACTCTGTTTTCTATTCTTTTTCAAGGCATGCAAACAGGCTATGACTGGTCTTCCCACGACGACATGCCCGAACAATTACACAATCAGATTATTACTTTTTTGCAAAAACTTAGACGGCATCCATAAAAACGTCCGATCTTTTCACAATAAGATTATAAGCTTTTGTCAATTGAACTATGTACCCCCAGCTTAGTTGGGGGCATCTCTGAACACCCCATTTTCACGCCCTNNTTCATTTAAACAGGTCAATTTAACAATAAAAACATACAAAATGTTTATTATGCAGGCCGCGCATAATAACTAAGCAATATTGAATATTACTTAAACCATTATTTTATATATAAATTTTATTCACTAAATTTATAACTAATTAAATAGGAATATTCATGATTTACTTACTCCTTGCCCTATCTGTTCTCACTTTTTCTTTTCACGCAGCCAATGCAAGTGACGGCGAAGAAGAAATTCACATTCCCAAAAGTGTTGCACGCGCCTTTCCTGAATTAAGAGGTTCTGGTGTTGAGGGACACAGCGCAGATGGCCACGCAGGCGATGATGACACAGGATACGAAACACTTAGTAACCCCAGCCATGGATTTTCCAGCCAATCAAGTATTGCTGCACAAATTGGATCACAAGAATCCCTAGAGCAAGAATGGAATCCTGCAGCGATCCTTACGCCACAACCCCCCTTCAACCAACCAGAAGACGTTCTATTATCACAAATTCGCAGCGTCGTCGCCCAAGGAGCTTTCATTTTTACCCCAGAAGAGTGCCGCAGTGTTAACACCATGGGGAAACTGGTAACCCAAAAAAGAATATTTATTAACCAAATAAAGGCCTACATGATGCTTCATTTTTCTGGCATCCTTTCCGAAAAGAAGATCAGGGGATGTGTAGGCNNCCGCAAAAGAGCTATTTTTAATACATTGAAGCATGCCGGCCTTTCCACGGCCCAGATTGATACAATGGATGAAGAGGTAATGCGCCCCCAAGAGGAATCCTGCAAACTATATGTTCAACAATGCGCAGAAACTGTGGGCATCTTTGGTACAGATGTGCGACGTTCTCCTATGCGGCGCTTGCAAGAACGAAGAAAACTTGCCTCTCATGGTTCATTAGAAGCGGTCACAAGACGCCTAAGCGATATTTTGGACGGAACAATTGCTTAAGACGACCGTCTTCTATAAAAGAGGACAGTCATTTTATTCGCACAATAATCAGCCGCACCCCCTAACCAAGCACCCAGCAAGAAAAAGCTGAGCAATGGGAAAAAGGGGTGCCCCAGCCCTTTCAGCACACGGACATTAAACACCCATAAAGCACAGAAGCCTAACAGCCCAACAGCCGCATGTATTGCCTTAACAATTAGGGGAAAAGACAAGGAAAAAAACCTGCCACCACACAACAATAACCCCATGCTTAGCCCCAACAAGCCACCCTGCGCCTGCCAAGCATGGGCCACTTTTTGATCAACAGCCCCTGTGATATAAAAAAGAAGCAACACCGTAAATGGCAGTAAAAGCACACCCATTAAACGCCATTTCTCTTGCACCCAATCAATGGTTTCTACCCACAAGAACAGCGCCAGCATCACGGCACCCACCACAGCCCCTGCTACAACATCTGAAAAGTCGTGATAATTTTGGTCAATCAATGCCCAGCCATACAACCCCGTCAATGGCAACAACGCCCAAATCCATTTTATTTTGTGTCTTATAAGCCATCCCACATATCCGTAAAACACGATACACATTTGCATGTGGCCACTGGGAAAAGCATACCAATTTTGGTCTGCCATGTGGGACTTTAACGGCACCNNAACGGCACCTTAAAAAGGCTTTTCAGTGCCGCATTGACGATCATAGAAAATAATAACAAAAAAAGAAGACGCCCCGCCCCTTGACGATTTAGAAACCAATAAAGAAGGGCAAAAATAGAAATAATGGGCGTTTGTTGCCCCATGTACAAAAAAAGCGAAGATAAGTCCATTACGCGCACCCAAGCAGGGGCCTTTGCGAGACTTGCACCAACAAGCGAATCCCGCAAAGGATCTGCCCCCTGCTTTTTTTATACTTAAGGCCAGATTAAGGTTGGTGTATTAAAAGTTTCATGTCATACCTCCACAACCTTAACTAAAATGATATGCCTTTTTTTAGGGAATAGCCATATCAAATAGTGCATAATTTAGAAAATCTTACAGGGTGCATCAAGCACTTAAAGGTTACTTCTTAACCTCAGTACCAGTGGCACAAGAATCTTGTAAAGGAACAGAACTTGTCGCCTCACCTGGCTTTCTTCTGAGCGTGTCTCCATCAGGTTCTGACTTTCCCTCTCCTGGCTTTTCTGACTCCAGACTAGGCAACTTAGGAACAGACAACCGATAATAATTGTCTTCTGACCCTTTTCCCAAGCTCATTGAAACCTTTCCTTCAGCCAATCCCTTAATGATCATAGGTTTAGAGAGGTCAACATATTCCCACGCCGCGTCAGGTGGCCCCACCACAATCGTAATTTTGCCTGCACCAGAAAAATAAAGCCCACCTGCATCACCCTTCGTTGACGGTGGAAAAAACCCTAAATTCCCCATCACCGCCGTAAACGGATGTTTCGGGAAATCTGGATGTGTCTGAAGAATAATTGCCTTCAGCCATGTCCCCTTACCTCCCTCCGAGTATGGCATAAAAACAACACCATCTTGCACACAAAGATCGCCTGGGTAAAATGATGCAAAAAAAGTATCTTTTTTGGGTGGCGACCTTTTAAGCGCCTTCTTTTCACTGCCTTGTTCTATAAAAACAAATGGGTCTTGAGGGCAAACAACTGCCAAGGGATGAGGAGTAAGATTAAGTGTATCAGCTTTAACACCCAGACCATATGTTACATCAACAACAGTTGTGACACTGGGTTTTAATATGCCGCCCTCAATAAGAGTTCGATCTGACCTATGACTTTGCAAGCTGGCCACATCCTCTCNNCTCTTTTCTTCCTCCTACTGATCGAGCAAGACTACGAAGCATTACAGCATTTCCGCTAAGAATACGCGCCACAAATCCCTCAAGAGTTTCTGGTTTCCCGCTTGCAGAAAGTGACAATTGGCCATCGCCAAAAGTAATACTATCTCCTTCTATCTGTATGCCTTTAAGGCCTCCTTCATCACAAGAAAACTGCACACAGAAAACTCTATCTTCCTCATCCCCCATTCCCCCAATGGGGCTTCCATTAAATGTAGGAACCTTGTAACGCTGGCCCCGAGGGAATTCTTCTGCCGCCGCAGCTTCAGCGGCAGCAGCAACGCCCACTTGGCCGGTCAACAAAGCCATCAAAAAAAAACAGTCCTGTAAAGATTCGAAGAAATTGGTTCCTTTTCATACGCACACCTCCAATAGTAAGTTATTTAGAAGACGATGCCGAACCAAGAAAAGCCCCCCATTAAGAAATATTCTTTTTCAGCACACTATAAAGATTTTACGATTTGCTCGCACATCTTCTTTGCATCCCCAAACAACATCATGGTGTTATCACGGAAGAATAGTTCGTTCTGCACCCCAGCATACCCCGCCGACATGCCCCGTTTCACAAACAAAACAGTTTTAGCATTTTCCACATCTAGAATAGGCATACCGTAAATCGGGCTTTGTGGATCTGTCTTTGCAGCCGGGTTTGTTACGTCATTGGCACCAATAACAAAGGCAATATCTGTTGATGAAAAATCACGGTTGATCTCGTCAAGTTCCAATACATCTTCATAAGGTACGTTGGCTTCGGCCAGCAGTACGTTCATATGGCCCGGCATCCGCCCCGCTACAGGGTGAATGGCAAAACGCACTTTAACCCCTGCTCTTTTTAAGCCATCCACCATTTCTTTTAACGAGTGTTGGGCTTGGGCTACGGCCATACCGTACCCGGGCACAATAATGACGGATCCGGCATTTTTCATTAAGAACGCGGCATCATCTGCACTGCCCGACTTCACCGAACGACCTTCATCACTGACAGCACCTGCAGGGCCACTGGCAGCCTCAGCCCCGAAGCCACCCAATACCACACTAATGATGGATCGGTTCATGCCCTTACACATGATGTAACTTAAAATGGCACCTGACGACCCAACCAAAGCCCCTGTGATAATCAACAAATGGTTTTGAAGGGTAAAACCAATGCCGCATGCAGCCCAGCCTGAATACGAGTTCAACATAGACACAATCACCGGCATATCTGCCCCACCAATGGGCAGGATAAGGGTAAAGCCCAGAAGAAAAGCCAAGAATGTTGGNNAGAATGTTAAAATCCAAAAGGCCCGGAATGTGCCCTCTGTCGCAAGCAACACAATGCACCCAATGATGGCCAACAGAATCAAAAGATTTAAAAAGTGCTGCCCTTTAAACGTTAATGGCTTACTGGGGAAAAACCCTTGCAGTTTTCCAAAAGCAACAATTGATCCTGTAAATGTAATGGCCCCAATCGCGGTACCCAGGCCCATTTCAACCAACGCGCTTAACTTAATGCCTTGCATCCCCCCAATATTAAACACATCTGGGGAATAAAGGGCAGATGCGGCCACAAAAACAGCCGCCAACCCCACCAAACTGTGGAAAGCGGCCACCAATTGGGGCAAGGCTGTCATTTTAATTTTACGGGCAATAATGGTACCAATACCGCCCCCAATTAAAATACCACTAAAGATGGTTTCAAAGTTTAAAACAGCATCATTGAAAAGGGTGGTGACAATGGCAATGGCCATACCCGTAATGCCATACCAGTTACCACCACGGGCTGTATCGGGCGAAGACAAGCCTCGTAAAGACATAATAAAACACAATGATGCAATCAAATAAAGAAATGCAGAAAGGGTATGCGTCACAGAAAGGCTCCTACTTCTTTTTCTTGAACATGGCCAGCATGCGCTGCGTCACAATAAAGCCACCAAATATATTAATCGATGCCAACACAACGGCAATAAATCCCATAATTTTCGACACATCAAAGGCATTGCCCCCCGCCACAATTAAGGCACCCACAATAATCACGCTTGAAATGGCATTGGTCACCGCCATCAACGGAGAGTGAAGCGCCGGTGTCACCCGCCACACCACGTAATACCCCACAAAAGCTGCCAACACAAAAACTGTCAAAGCCGTGATGAAAGGGTCACCCCCAGCACCAGAACGAATCACTTCAACAGAGTGCGTTTCCGTAGGCATCACCTTTTGAATGATGGTAACAGAACGTTCAATATAACTAGCTGGATCGAAGGACATTAATTCTTCTCCTTTTTCTTAGGGGCTTTTTTCGCCGTTGTTTTAGCCTTAGGAGCCACNNAAGATGGCAATAAATCGTCACGCAAAACAACGCCCTTTTCAGTTAAAAGGGCGGCTTTTACAATTTCATCTTCATGATCAAATGCCAAAGTTTTCTTTTCAGCATTATAAATAAGCTGCAATAAATTATAGATGTTGCGGGCGTAAAGCTCGGTCGCGTTGCGTCCAATAGCCGACGGCAAATTCGCAGGCCCATAAACTTTCACACCGTGTACCTCTGCAACTTTGCCACGCACACTGCCAAAACAGTTTCCGCCACGCTCAACCGCCAAGTCAATCACTACAGATCCTTGGCCCATTTGTTTCAGCATGGCTTCAGAAATAATTTTAGGCGCATCACGGCCAGGAATCAAAGCCGTGGTAATAATGATATCCATTCCCCCCACAACTTCTTTCAACTTCGCTTCTTGGCGGCGCTGATATTCGGCCCCCATTTCCTTTGCGTATCCGCCGGCTGTTTCGGCATCTTGTGTGCCGTCCACTTCCACAAAAGTGGCCCCTAAACTTTCCACCTGTTCTTTGGCAGCTGGGCGCACATCATACCCCATCACAACCGCACCCAAACGGCGTGCAGTGGCAATCGCCTGAAGGCCTGCCACCCCCGCACCCACCACCAAAACTTTGGCCGGCAATACAGTACCACCCGCCGTCATCATCATAGNNTAGGAAACGCCTTGTCATAAAGATGCGCCGCTTCAATGACGGCACGATACCCTGCCAAGTTACTTTGGGAAGAAAGCACATCCATGCTTTGTGCCCGGGTAATCCGGGGAATCAACTCTAAAGCAAATGCAGAAACTTTGTGTTTTGCATAAACTTCAATATCTTTAGGCTGGTTTAAAATATTTAACGTCGACACAAGGGCAACGTCACGGGGATAGTGCTTCAACTCATCCACACTAGGTGGCTGCACTTTACAAATTAACTGAGCCCCTTTGTACATATCAGCGCTTTTTTTAACGATCTTGGCCCCAGCACTTTTAAAATGATCATCGGTAATAGATACGCCTAGCCCTGCGCCAGATTCAACCGTCACCACACACTTCATATCAACAAGTTTTTTGACAATTTCAGGAGATAAAGCCACACGCTTTTCATGGGCCACAACTTCCTTAGGAATAAAAATTTTCATGCAATCTGAATCCGTTTTTTGAACGATAATAAGGAATCATAGAACAAAATCAAGTTTGTTTTTAAAGAATAAAAAATTAAGACAAAGGTGCCGTAATATCTGCCAGCCCAATTTTAAAGGCAATGTAAATAAGAACAATGCCTGCCCCACGATCAATCCAATGGNNACAGCAACGGTGCCATACCACCCCAAAACAATCAACAACGCGATCAAAACATAAAGTAAACGCACATAAATGCGCTCATCATAAAAAAGTGCAAGCGTACTGATAATAAACAAAGTAGCGTAAGGATTAGACAAATGCGTAAAAAGCCCCGTTTTAAAAGAATTAAACAATTTCCCCGACTTCTTTTTTACTTTTTCTGCAATGAGCTCTTCTTTTTTCTTTGCAAGCAACCCAACAACACCAAGATACCCTAAGTACATGGCACCGGCATACTGAATAACTTTGATAATAGAAGGATATGAATCAAATAAAAAGCGGAGGCCAAATGTCACAATGGATGCCTGAATAAGTAACCCCAAACCAAATCCTAGGGTCATAAAAATACCGTTCTTCCGCGTGCTTGATGCACTTGAACGGACCACCATCACAAAGTTTGGCCCCGGGCTCATCACTGCCGCCCCAAAAATTAAGAAAAACTCTACAAGCTTATGCCAGTCCACCATATTTCATTGACCTCCTATCTCGAATCAATATAAAAAGAAGGGTACAGAATAAAAATTTAAAGAAAAAGAAAAAAATGCAGGTTATCACCAGATTCGCACCATCACCTACCGGCTTCCTTCATATTGGCAGCGCACGAACGGCTTTATTTAATTATTTATTTGCCCGGCACCATCAAGGTAAATTTCTGCTGCGCATTGAAGATACAGATAAGGCACGCTCTACCCAAGAAGCCACAAAGGCAATTATTAAAGGGTTAGACTGGCTTGGCTTACACCATGATGGTGAAATTGTATATCAATCAAAAAACCAAGTGCGCCACCAGCAAGTCGCAACCGAGCTTTATCAAAAAAACCACGCCTATTACTGTGACTGCACCCCCGACATGCTAGAGACTGCCCGTGAGGCCGCTATGAAAACAGGGGCAAAACCGGGGTACAATGGACGTTGCCGTGACCGGGGATTAACAGCCGGCGCCCTTCGCCTAAAAACACCACAGTCTGGCGAAACAACACTACAAGATGTAGTACAAGGCCCTGTCACCATTCAGAACGATCAAATCGATGATATGATTTTGTTGCGTACCGATGGCAGCCCCACTTACATGCTTTCCGTTGTGGTGGACGACCACGATATGCAGATTACGCACATTATTCGTGGCGACGACCACTTAACCAATGCATTCCGCCAACACCACATTTACGAAGCCATGCATTGGTCTGTGCCCATTTATGCCCACATTCCACTTATTCACGGAGAAGATGGGGCTAAGCTCTCAAAACGCCACGGGGCCATCGGTGTCGAAGCCTATGAAGAAATGGGGTATCTTCCCATCGCCCTTCGCAATTATTTATTGCGCCTTAGTTGGGGGCACGGCGATGATGAGATTATTTCTGACGAACAAGCCATCGAATGGTTTAATTTACAAGGGGTGGGCAAGTCCCCTGCCCGATTCGACTTTAAGAAACTTGATCATCTCAACGGGCACTATCTTCGTGAAATGGATAACCATGCACTCTTTAATCTGATAAAAGGGGATATCAAAGCCCATGTGTCCGACATTCCTGACACACGCCTTGCGCGCATTGAACAAGGAATGAATGGCCTAAAGCAACGCGCGACCCATGTAAAAGAACTGGCGCAAAATTCTTTGTTCTATGTGCAGAACCGCCCCATCCCCCTTTCAGAAAAAGCAGCCGCCCAAATCAAAGAAGACCGAGTTTTATTGCAAGATCTACACGACATCCTTGCCGATGTCACACCCTGGACAGAAAGCTCCCTTGAACAGTGTTTGCGTGCCTACGCTGATAAGGCAGACATAAAATTGGGCAAAATTGCCCAAGTACTGCGGGCGGCGTTAACAGGGTCTCACATTTCCCCCAGCATGTTTGAAGTAATGGACGTGCTTGGAAAAGAAGAAGCTTTAAATCGACTGAAAGATCCTTTGTGAAAATATCTCTAATTGTAAATAGCCCTACCTAGAATTGTAAATAGCCCTACCTAGCCGAGCTACCCAAGCCCCATAATCTTTCAAACTCAACATTGAACCGGTCAAACAAAGTACGAACTTGATCACCTGCTGGTGTATTATAGGGATGCTGAGCCTGTGCACAGTTTTCATAGTTGTATTTGGCGGCATTGTTACTAAAATTAAAAGATCCAAAGAAAACTGTGTTTCGCCGATGCGCCATCCGCATAAGCATAACCTTATGGTGCATAACCCCATAGCTACCACCCCCTTTCAGCGTACGAACATGAATGGGTTTCAACCTTCCTGTTTTATCAGCAGGCAGTGTTTCAGTATTGTATCTTTTTATAGATCGCCGCGAATCCCCAAACGCACCTTGATTCAATAAAATACGCACTTGCACCCCCCTTTCTGCAGCGTCAATGATTTTACCAATCAAAGAAGAATCATTTAAATTATAAGCCATGATATCCAGTTCGTCTTCGAAGCCATGATCTCCAAGACCCATGTTGGTAAGCATGCGACTAATTTTTTTACCACAGGTATTATTTATCACGTTGATGCCCGCTACATGACTCACATTGGCAGAGGATTTGTTAAAAGTCCCTGGATTCTCGGCAACCGAAAAACACAGGCTCATCGCAAAAAAAAACTTGAAACAAACAAAAAACTGATAAGTATTTGTTTGTGCTAATTTTATAAAAGAATTGTGCCATGTGTATGCCCTGTTTTGCGTTTTTTCTTTTTGTTGTTTCAGCATGTGTCAAACCGTGTCAATCTTTTGTCGAGGATGTTGACGGAAGGATACAATCTCTCAACACGTCGCTTTCCACTGCCAATGAAGAAGATGATGCGTTTTTAGACGAAGCAGAACGCAACGGTAAGCCTGTGAAAGACACCCTCAACCATTTAATAACACCGCGAACAGATGTGTCAGGGTTTGACCCTAATCTTGTTGAACAAGCACAAGCGCTCATTAAATTTTATATCAACTTAAATTTGACGGTAGAGCCCTGGAACTTAAATTCTGAGAACGGGGATGCCATAGAAAATATGAAAGACGGTGTTATGTTTGGGCCTGGGCAAGCATATATAGGCCCTTGTAGTTTATGGGATTATATATCAATACGCGCACGGCCTATTTCACCTTCTGATATACAAGGCCCCTTAGTAGCCGCCTTCGCCCTTGGCTATATTCGCGGCATTCCCGAATGGCAAGATGTTTATCAAGAATATGCCATCCAACTTGGTGTGCAAAATTTGTACATTACATGAGGTTTTCCTGGAGCCCTCCCTAAAATATCGTTTACAATGGTTTTTAAAAGGGGGTTACATGTTGCATTCCGTTTTTCAAAAAAAATTGGTTTTTCTGCTTTTTACATCAATTTCTTGGACACTTCATGCATGCACCGCCGAAATAGAACTAACCACCGGCACCCCCAAAGGCATGGTGCGCCATCAAACCACTCCTCTTTATAACGATTTAGAGTTTAAAGCCGCAGCTAACAACGAATATACTGTTTATACTGCCTTTCATTATCGTCGACAAATTGCAACATTCAACCTTGATGGCACATTAGGCAGCTACGAACTAAAAAATTTCAATACCACCATCGAAGATGATAGGGAAATTCTAGACTTGCGGGAAGCCATCGAACAACGCATCATCCACTGGAATCAAGGAATGAAATAGTATTTTTTGAATAAAAAATATTGAAACCTATTTCATAGGCTTCACAAAAGAAATACAACAACATGAAATATATGAACAATTTTATCCTACTGCCTGCCCTAGTTTTCATTAACTTGCCTACCAGCACATGGGGCGCGTTTTGATCCAAAATTTCCGGGCACGGCCCCTTCTGCGCCTAATCATCCTCTGAATAAAACTTTCTTTCGACACACAGGGGCCAACTTCCCCGTTTTTCTTGAAGTCACCGAAAGTAACAGCCGTCTTGCCTTTAACCTCACCATTCGCTTATGCCCTGAACAAGTGCCAGAGCATCCAGAAAAACAAAATTTCCCTCCGACGCTGCTTACGCACGCACAGCACATACCCAAGCTTTGCGCGCATTGTGCGCAAATAAGGAAGCCTGTCCCAAAATTGGCCTTATATCTTTTTTGTACCAACCACCCCTTGGCGTGGGTGTAGGTGCAAATACAGACCCCTATTTTATAGTACCTGGCTATAGGAAAATAAGGGGTTCGGCCCCCCCACACTTCTCACTGCCCTCAGCGCCCCCTCAAATCATGAAAAAGCACACACTTTTCTTGATTTGCATTGGGTGTAGAAGAAGGCAAATGCCAAGCAAGATTGATTGCTCTTTATGAAAGAATTGGCTTTAGAAGAGAAAACCACAGTCCACTGACCAACCTTTTTAGCCAAAATCAACTGTTGATGCACACGCTGCGTCGGGAATTCAATCCAGGAAAAACANNAATAAATAAAGTAGAAAAAAGAACATCAAATACATATATTTATTTTATGAAAAAGATTATTTTTTTATTTATTTTGTACTTGGCTATGCCAAATCTAACATTTTCCGGAAACAGCTCTGAAGCGCTGGATTTGCCCGCAACCGGACAAAAATTTCATCGACAAAAAGCAGGGGCACCTGTTTACCTTGAGTGCAATTGGGCTGTTGATATACAAGAAAGAGATCAACCCATATCCAAACGTTCATTTGATATAAAGTCATTCACCAATCAACAAATTGAAGCCTTATCCTTAAAAAAAGGAGAAAAAGTTGGAACTTTGTCAGTTTCCTTTCACGGAGACCACGTTGAACACCACATTGCAATCAATCAAAACTGTCGTGGTCATGGATTTGCCACCTGGGCGATGCAAACCCTTGAAAGCATGTTAAACGCCCCTTCTCGGGCTAACCTTCCATGCACCCACATCTGCAGTACCGTTGCCGATTGGAACGCTGCATCAGTGGCGCTTCATAAAAAGCTGGGTTTCACTCAAATACAAGATGCAGAACACAAAGGCGTGCCTGACCAACCCTTTTATAAATTAGACCTTAAAAAATTAAATTAGCCTTTAAACCNNGCAACCACAAATGTTTCTGCAGAATCTTTGCGACTTGAGGGCGGTTTGATGTGTTTTACCTTTGAAAATTTCTGCTTCAGCAACTTCAGCAAGTCGTGATCAGCCCCCCCTTGCCACACTTTTGCCACAAACGTGCCACCCGGTGACAGCACTTCCAAAGCAAAATCAAGGGCCATTTCAACCAACCCTATGATCCTCAAGTGATCAGTTTGTTTGTGCCCCATCGCAGGCGGTGCCATATCACTCAGCACCACATCAACCGGCCCCGTCAGCACTTCAAACAATTTATCTGGGGCCTCAGGCAATGAAAAATCTAATTCCATTACAGTGGCGCCCGCCATATTATCCATGGGGTTAATATCAAGGGCCACAACTTGGCTGTCGGGGTGGCTTGTATCGACATAGTTTAATACCACTTGGGTCCACCCGCCTGGCGCAGCCCCCAGGTCAACCACCCGACATTTCTTCTTTAAAAAAGGCACAACTTCATTGATTTCTATCAACTTAAACGCCGCCCTTGAACGATAGCCTTCTTCTTGCGCCCGCACCACATACGGATCATTCAGTTGACGTTTTAACCACTGTGTTGACGAGGTTTTGCGTCGCTTGGCCGTTTTGACACGNNATGAAGTTTTTTTCTTATCAGTCATGCCTAAATCCTACCACAAATCCTGCACCCTTGTCTGCCATAAGACATCATGTTGCTCTACACATTTGACAGAAAGTATTAAATTTTACAGAGTAAAAGAAGATATTTTTAGGGGGTGGTAATGATAAAGGCAAAATTCATTCTTCTGTTTCTAATATTTTCTATATTTCAAAGCAGAGCATGCGATCATGAACAAGAGCCCCCAAAGTACGCGCG
This sequence comes from Holosporaceae bacterium UBA5542, assembly GCA_002426825.1. Taxonomy (GTDB): domain Bacteria; phylum Pseudomonadota; class Alphaproteobacteria; order UBA7879; family UBA5542; genus UBA5542. The sequence continues at coordinate 2,063 of DINK01000039.1, read as the reverse complement.
TCTTTCTCTTCTGGTACCTCCATATGCAGAGGTTATCGACACCCTTCAAACGAAAGGAACGAGCTGTGCTTACCCAAATCGTAGCCTGTTCACTGCTCAAATAGAAAGCAAAGACGCTAAAGAAACCGTACATTGGACGGCTGGATGCAACCATTATAACTTAGGCCTTCTGCGTGATGACGCTACTGTCTTGCCAAAGGCAATGTATGTGTCGGTGCTTCGCGAGGCAGGGCTTGATAATAAGCACAAAATACACATACAAGTGCATCTAGAGTTTTATGCAAAAAATCGAGACAAATTCTGGTTTTGGGAAAAAGACTTTATACCCCTAGAAGTATATCTGCACACCATATGCGTCACGCAACCAACATTGAACACACTTAGCTTCACAGGAGATGTCCAAGGGGCATCTCATACACTTCAGAATGGTACACACCCTCAGTATTTTTCAACAAGCAGTGGCATACTAAGCTCGCCGTTTGGAGAGCATGATAAAATTGCAGCACAATATTTGTTGGACACAAAAAAATTGGTGGATGGATTGCCTAACGGCACTTTAATCTTACAGTAGCTTTAGCGTGAAAAACTACATATCCCCTTTTAAAATACGCGCTTTATCGCGCTGCCAGTCACGCTCTTTCTCGGTGGCGCGCTTGTCGTGCAACTTCTTTCCTTTACAAATACCAATAGTCATTTTGGCAATGCCTTTGTGGTTAAAATAAAGGGTTAAGGGAATCAACGTCACCCCTTTTCGTTGCACTGCACCCATCAGTTTGTGTTGTTCACGCTTATGAAGCAACAGCTTCCGAAGGCGCTTGGGCTCATGGTTAAAGCGGTTGGCCCCTTTGTATTCTTCAATATGCAGGTTCACCAAATAAATTTCCCCATCACGCTCGTCCGCAAAAGCATCGGTCATGTTGGCCTTACCTAAGCGCAGCGACTTCACTTCACTGCCCACCAGCACAAGGCCCGCTTCTAGCGTTTCAAGAATTTCATACTCGAAACGCGCCTTGCGATTCTGGGCAATCACTTTATGGTTGGTGGGTTTCTTTTCTTTAGACATAACCTAACTTAGCCATGTGAATAGCTGTATCACACATACGATTTGAAAAACCCCATTCGTTATCATACCAAGAAAGGACACGGCACAAGTTGCCTTCCACCACTTGGGTCTGGTCTTCGGCCACAATCGAGCTATGGGGGTTATGGTTAAAATCAATAGACACAAGCGGCAGCTCTGTACAGTCCAAAACCCCTTTCATGGGGCCATGCGCCGCCTTCTGCAGCGCACTGTTCAATTCTGCTGCTGTTGTGTTTTTCTTCGACACAAATTTAAAATCAACCACTGAAACATTTGGTGTGGGTACACGCATGGCGGTACCATCTAGCTTGCCTTTTAACTGTGGCAACACCAAACCAACGGCCTTTGCCGCCCCTGTTGATGTAGGAATCATAGAAAGGGCCGCCGCACGGGCACGATGCAAATCTTTGTGCCCCGTATCGACTAAGCGCTGATCCCCTGTATAGGCGTGAATGGTGGTCATATATCCTTTTTCAATACCCACAGTTTGGTCCATCACACAAGCTACAGGGGCTAAACAGTTTGTTGTGCACGATGCATTCGACACAATCACATCTTCTTTTTTCAAAGTTTCGTGATTTACCCCATACACAATGGTTTGATCAACTTCCTGACCCGGTGCTGAAATCAACACTTTCTTTGCCCCTGCCTTCAGGTGCAGGGACGCTTTTTCGCGATTGGTAAAAAAACCTGAACATTCCATTAAAATATCCACACCCAACTCTTTCCAAGGCAATTGCGCCGGGTCTTTTTCGGTGTAAACACGCATTTTGTGCCCATCCACCGTGATGCTTTCTGCATCACTTTCCACATCGAAAGGAAACACACCATGTACAGAATCATATTTCAAAAGGTGTGCACTTGTTTTGACATCTGATAAGTCATTCAAAGCCACCACTTCGATACTGTTCTGTTGTGATTCATAAAGTGCCCGCAACACAAGGCGGCCAATCCGCCCAAATCCATTAATTGCAACTTTAAT
>DINK01000012.1:187-22134 GCA_002426825.1 Holosporaceae bacterium UBA5542 | reverse complement strand
AGATCAGTCAAGTTATCAAGGAATAGAGGTTCATACTCGTAAGCTTTTTCCATCATCGCTAAGCGTTCTGGTGTGGAAAGCTTAGGTCCCTTTGATAAATTATGCCATATATATGCATAAATTTCGTTAGCATGCTTCTTAACAATTCCACCTGACTTTGTTAGGTCGTCTAAGTAAAGAAGCGCTTCTTGCCATTTCTTTGCTGCAATGTTGAATTTGAGAGACTGTTTTAGAAACCACCCTTCATTGCGATACTCTTTTTCCATTTGTTTTAATATTTTTTTTGCAGAATCTAAATCTTTTACTTTTATGGCACTTTCAACTTCATCGTAAAAAGCCATAGGGGCAAAGCTATCAAATTTTTTTAGATGATTTAACGCAACATTCTGTGCACGTTTGTCGCCGGCTTTTTGTGAAGCCTTTAATAAGGCAATTCCAGGCAATGCTGATTCAGGCATTAGGTTCATGGCCTGTTTTGCAAGATTTTGTGCTTCTTTGAAGTTTTCAAACTCAATGGCCGAGAAAGCTTCTGCCAAGACTTTGTTGGGGTCTTTCTTTAAGTAAGATCCAATATTCAGGATTTCTTTGAAAAACCAGACAATGCCTTGCCAGCCTGTTCCCAAAATGTGTGATAGAAGGAGTAACAAAGAAATAACAAAAAACAAGAAGGCGACAGATGTTTGAACTTCATACCCAAGCCAGCTGATAGAAAGCGAGCCAGGATTAAAAGAAAGCCACAACAAGGCGCAGAAGAAAATTAAAACAAATATAAAATATTTTATGTTTTTTGATGTCATCAAACTCTCACGCTTTCAAAAATTAAACTTTCTATTTTCTTGAGGGCGCGTTTCATCATTAATCTTTTTTCAAGTAAAGATTTCCAAGCTGTTTTATCGGGAAAATATTCATTGATTTGATCAATGGATTTTTGTATGCGATCTGTTCGAATAAGTTCAATGAGCATTTCAAAGTTTTGCTTGTTTTCATGACTTGATACAGTAAAAAAGTGCGAAAAAAACCTGAGAAAGTTATTTTTCTGTGAATAGTTAGTCGATTCCAGAGGTGTGCGCCGAATTGTTTTTTCAATTTCATAGGTGGTAGGAATGCCTTCTGCTGCGTGGCGGCGGAGCATTTCAAATTCCGGCGCGTTCAGTGCTCCCTTTAGCAGTGTGTTTAAAGTGTGCAGCTCAATTGAATAATCTTTCCCATTTAAAAGGCGGCGTTCAATTTTTTGCTGCATGATAATTTTTTGAAGATTGAGAGAAATTTTTTTTTGTAACCCGCTGTAGGATGCGCTTTCTTCTGTCTTATCCTGAGATGTTCTGTTTCTCAGTTGTAAGATAAGGGTTTTCAAGTGTTGAATTTCTTCATCTTTTTGGGATAGTGAAGATAAAAGAGATCGGTGGTCTTTTCGTTGAATAGACTGATGTTTTAGCGCATCTTTTTTAAAGAAATAACCAAATCCACCTATAAGCAGGATGCAGAAAATAAAGAGTACGATGAAACCAAATCTATTCGGCTTGTCTTTAACCTCTTTGGGAAATGATTTTGTTTTTGTCATGAGATCAATTTAAGCTAAATTTTTTTTCGAATCTAGCCTAAATATGTTTCATTTTAAATAAAACTAATTTTTAGAATTTGATAAAATTTTTCTCCGCGTGGCGTTTTAACCTCGAAAGTGTCTCCCTTTTTTTTGCCAATCATACCGCGTGCTAAAGGTGCATTTAAAGGAAGCAATCCTTTTTCGATATTTGATTCTTCAACACCTACAATTTGATACACCGGTTTTTCATCTGTATCTTCATCTAAAAGCTCTACTGTTGCGCCAAACTTAACTGTATCACCACCTAATTTGCTGACATCAATAACTTCAGCACGACTAATTTTGTCTTCAAGCTCATTAATGCGGCCCTCTATGAAAGACTGTTTTTCCCGTGCTGCATGATATTCAGCATTTTCTGAAAGATCGCCATGGGCACGTGCTTCCTCGATAGCACTGATAACGCTGGGTCTTTCTTCTGTTTTAAGATGCTTAAGCTCTATTTCAAGCTGGGTTAGCCCACGCGAAGTAAGAGGGATCCGTTCCATGATTATTTCCTAACTATATTGTTTTAATTGCATTCTTAAATTTAAAGTTTTTTTTAACCAAATCAAGTAAAAACTATTTATACATGCCCCTTCTTTCAAAAAACAAGCTTTAAAATATGTGCATGTGTCGAGGCATATTGTTTTCAAAAAAACTGTATGATAACATTCACGTGTTTTTATGTGTTTAAGGAGTAGTAAACCTATGGCAAATCTACGTTATAAGATCATCAATGAGACGGGATCTAAGTCAATGGAAATGGATCACGGCCTTCGTTCATATATGATTAAAGTTTTTGGATATATGTTTTTTGGACTGGCTTTGACCGGTTTTGTTTCCTTTGGGGCGTTACATGTTCCTGCACTGCAGCAGCTTCTTTTTTCTGTGGACGCTATGGGGCGTGTTGCACCAAGTGGTTTTACATGGCTTCTTTTCTTCGCTCAGCTGGGAACGGTTCTCTATCTATCGATTCGAATTAATCACATACGTGCCACAACGGCGCNNGTATGCTGGTTTGATGGGGCTGACACTATCTTCCATTTTTTTGGTGTATACGGGGGCAAGCTTAATGCGGGTTTTCTTTATTACATCTAGTGTTTTTGGTGCTATGAGCCTTTATGGTTACGTTACAAAAAAAGATCTTTCTGGCTTGGGTTCTTTTCTATTTATGGGGCTTTTGGGCATTGTCATCGCTTCTGTGGTGAACATTTTTCTTAAAAGCACAGGAATGGACTTCATTATATCTGTATTGGGTGTTTTGATTTTTACAGGCTTAACTGCTTATGACACACAGCGCATTAAAGAACTTTATTATGAATATGACTCTTCAGAGCAACAGTCGAAAAAAGCAGTGATGGGTGCTTTGGCACTATATCTAGATTTCATTAATTTGTTTTTGTTCCTGCTGCGTTTCTTAGGCGATCGGCGCTAGTTCCTTTATTTATATTTAGGAAACTAAAAAAAGAGGGACTTTTGTGGGCCCCCTTTTTTTATTAGAGCTGTAGGAAAAAAAGAATTAAAACCGTTACGAGGGCAATCAAAGAGGCAAGAATTAATTCTTTTTTTGTGCTCTGGTGGGGTATGTGTGAAAGTGTTGTCAAGGAGATATTGTGTGCTGCAATTTTTTTGTTTTTGCGGATCACTTTTTGATGAAATACACGCATGAAAGTGTGTGTTTCATGAGAGTCAGGGGTAGCGAGGTGATAGGCTAAAATTTTCCCATTATAAAATCCAGATATCGCAAGAACATCTTGAGTTTTGTAGGCAAATACACCTACTTTTTCTAAATTCTTTTTTCGAATTCTTTTTAGCATAGAATGAATGGCTTGTGCGTTTGGAGTGCTTATATCATTAAAAATAATAAGCTGCCGGTCAAAAAGTAAAAAGCACTGCTTTGGATTAAAACTGGTGTGCATCAAAAGAAACAAAATCTCTTTTATCTTAAGATCTTTATAGTCNNAGTTCATTCTTTTTCATGGCATGTTTTCTGCGAAAGGCATGTCATACAATGGGTAAAATAAGCCTAGAAAAATCCATATTAAAATACTGCCCATAAATAAAAAAAGAAGGGGTGGGATATAACTTCTAAATAGGCTTAATTTATGTTCAAGAACATCACAAAAGTAAGCTGACAAAACAGAAAAGCTATGCCCAAGTTGATTTGACTGTTCACCGGCATCAATCATGTCTAGAGAAATTTGTGGAATCTGATTGTGGGCTGAAAGTGCTTCAGAAAAGGTGCATCCTTTTTCAATTCTCTGTAAGACTGTTTCCCAAATTTTTTTAAATATGGGATTGTCTGTTGACTGGTACGTCACCTGAAGACTGTATCGTAGAGATGTGCCAGCATTAAGCAAAACAGTCATTTCTTTTGAGAATTGATATAAGGAAAGGTTTGCTCGGAACGCACCAATAAAAGGGATATATTGCAGTAGTCTTTCTTTTTTTTCTGGCATGTATCGGTTGAAGAAAAATAAAGCGCCTCCCATAAGTAAAAATAAAAAAACGCACAAAAAGAAACTGTTTTGATAAAGGTTATGTGCATAAAAAATGCTGTAAGTAGCCCAGCTACTTTGTGCTGAAAGCTCTACAGATGGTTTTAAAAGAGGAATTAAAAACTCAAAAAATCCCCACAGCATTGCGCCCATTAAAAGAACAAGGAAGAAGGGGTAGCGAAGGGCCTCTGCCATTTTTTTACGGTGTTTTTGTTGCCAAGATAAGTGTTCAAGACCAAGTTTAAAAGCCTCTTTTAAGTCGCCTTTAGATTCTCCAACAAGCAAGAGACCATGAATAATATGTGCTTTGGGTGAGGTGTATTTTTTGAATACTTGTGAAAAAGGCTGCCCTGCGGCAATGTCGTCGGCCATAAGTCGGCATATTTTTTTTAACTTCTTATTGTGTTGTCCTGCTTTTCTTAATGCTGGTACAAGCTTAAGACCTGTGTTCATAAGATAAGATAGTTGGTGAATTGTGCTGTATATATCATCTGTTTTCAATTTTTTCTGTGGGCACCATGCGGTGGGATAGTAGAGGAGCGGATACATTTGTTGTTCTTGAAAAAACTGTTGTAAATTTTTAAGGCTTTTTTGGTTTGTGTAGCCTTCAACAACACTTTTATTTTGAATACATTTATAAGTGTACTGTGTCATTTATGCAGTTTCTAAGAATGACTGTATGTCTTCGAAGAACAAGTTTCCTTTTTCAATATGGAAAAAGATTTGCTCTTCTATCGTTGGCAGATTTTCAAATTTTTCTTTTGAAAACACAAGAAATTCAGCGATGGGAAGTCGGCCTAAATATCCTGATTGCCGACATGCCTTGCACCCGTTTGGACGAAAACCTTTGTACGTTTTATTGTTATAGGTGAATTGGTGGGGTTTTTTACATGTATGACACAGACATCGACAGAGTCTCTGGGCGAGAACGCCAGAGATATTTTCTTTTACATAAGTGTCCGGCACATCAAGATCTTTAAGTCGTTGTAAAACACCCTGAGCTGTTTTTGTGTGAAGCGTTGTAAATGTTTGGTGTCCCGTCATCGTCGCACGAAACACCATTTTGGCAGTTTCTGTATCGCGTGTTTCACCGATTAAGATGATGTCTGGATCTTGCCTTAAAAGAGATCGAACGCCTGCTTCGAAGGAAAGCTTGCCATCTTCTTGAATTTCGGTTTGTTTTACCCCTTTCATACGGTATTCGATGGGTTGCTCGAGCGTGACAATGTTGAGATGGGGGGTTTGTATGGTTTGTAAAATGGCGTAGAGCGTTGTGGTTTTTCCCGAGCCTGTTGGTCCTGTAACAATAAAAAGACCTTCATTTCTTTGAATGACTTTTATGATGGCTTTTTGGAGATTAGGTAAAAAACCAATTTGGCTGAGATGATGAAAGTTCTCTTTTTGCCCCAACAATCGCAGAACAATAGATTCGCCACAATTCGTTGGATGTGTGGAAATACGCACTTCAATATTTTTTGTATCCAAGCTTTTTTGGAAACGTCCCCCCTGAGGAAGGTAGCTTTCTGCAATATTCAGGTTGCCTAAAACTTTAATATGAACGACCAAGGCTCTCCAAACATTCTCGTGGAGCTGGCCGATCATATACAAGCTGCCATCAATTCTATACTGAATAGCAACTGTTTGGTTTCGGGGGAATAAATGGATATCGCTTGCGGATTGTGCGACTGCATCTTTTATGAGAGCTTCCAAAAGCTCTGGAATGGCGATTCCTGACTCATTTTTTGAAAGAGTAAAATGCTTATTGGCTTGAGACAAAACTTCTTCTATAGAAGCTTTTTTTTTGCTGGGTTTTTCTGTGACAGTAGTGGTAAGAGACACCTCTTCATGCACAAAATGAGTATACTTTTGTGACGAAGTGTTTTTCATGGTCATGCTTTACCTTTTTTGCAAGCATCTTAATAAAAAACTATGAAATAACAAAGAGAAAAAGAGGTGTGCTTTCGAAAAAAAATAAGCAAGTGTTTAAACCAAAAAGAAGTGCTGGTGCGAAAGGCGCTTTTTTACTTTGATAGGTGGTTTCATAAAAAACATGTGTGCCTAAACCAAAGAGACCTGCACATATAAAAAAAAGAGGGAGTTGGTCAACGGGCATAAAGAATGAGCATACCCACAGCAATTTTAAATCACCAACGCCTATTTTTTTAGAAAATAAAGCGTAAAGAAGAACAGAAATACCCATCATTAGTGGCGGTGTTGTCAAAAAGTCACCATACAGAATGGTATGTGCAAGGCCGAAAGTAAGTAAAAGGAAAAGCGGTAAGTGAAAAACTTTGTGGTGCAGGAAATCGTCAATACATACCCAAAGTGAAATAAGGAAAACGGGCCCATGAATAAGGGAAGGGGCCCATTCAAACACTTATTTTACTTTAGATGATTTCTTTTCTTTTGAAGCTTTTTTGCTGGCAGTTTCTGCTTCTTGTGCGCGCGCTTCTCTTTTGTTGGCAAGCTCTAAAGCTTCATCAAGGTCAGCTTGGGTGCATAATTCTAATTCTACGGGATTGCGGGGCTTTAAATTTTTAAAGTTCCAATGCGTGCGTTCGCGAATCTTATCAATCGTATTTTTAGTTGTGCCTACAAGCTTTATGATTTGGTTATCACTAAGGACACCGCAATTGCGCAGAAGCCAAGATACGGCGTCTGGTTTGTCTTGTCGGCGGTTAAGGGGGGTGTATTTAGGCCCACTTGTGCGACGCATTTTTGCAGAAATTTCTTGTTTAAGCCTAAGCTTGTGGCGAGGATCTTTGGTGCCTGCTTCAATTTCTTCAAGGGTAAGTTGGTCTGTTGCGATCGGATCGACACCAACGATGAATGTTTCGCCATCTGCCAAAGATTGCACTTCAAGCGGGTGCAAATGGCAAAATTCTGCAATTTGCTCGAAGGTAAGTGTTGTGTTGTCTAGTAACCACGCGGCTGTTGCTTTTGGCATTAATGGGGCTGCCATAATTGGATATCTCCTTAAAAAACTTTTAATGTTAGATTCTTTCTATAACGAGAGCACTATATTATGGATCAGGGCTTAATCCGTAAAGGTATTTTACGAAATTATTTGGAATATTCAAATTTTTCTTGCTTTTTCTATCATTTTTGACTAGAACATGGGAAATAAATTGCTAAGGAATTGATTATGAAAAAAGATATTCACCCCGATTACCATATGATTAAAGTTGTCATGACGGATGGAACTGAGTACGAAACACGTTCGACTTGGGGCAAAAAAGGTGATGTTCTTAAGCTGCAGATCGATCCAAACAACCACCCCGCTTGGACAGGCGTGCAACGTCTTCTAAATGCTGGCGGTCAGGTTGGAAAGTTCAAGGACCGTTTCCAAGGCCTTAATATTTCTACAAAATAATCTGAATTCTGTTCTTAATGAACAGTGCTGTTTGTGTGTTCTTTTAGGCTTTATCTTGTTCCTTAAGAAATTGTGCGATTGCGCTGATGGTATGTTCTAAGTCTTCTTTCTTAGGACCCTCGGCCATGATGCGTACAACGGGCTCTGTCCCTGAAGGGCGCACAAGAACCCGTCCGCCCACTTCTTTTAGATTTTCTGAAAGCTTTTCTATTTGATTTTTAACATCGGCNNTCTAGAAGTGATTTTTTATGTAAAGGAATGCTTTTAATCATCTGTGGCGACAAAGAAAAAGGCGCACAAATTTTACTTGCTTTATCTCCTGACTGTACCATGATTGCCAAAATTTGAAGGGCTGTTAAAAGGCCGTCTCCGGTTGCACCATAATCATTAAGAATCACATGGCCAGAAGGCTCACCCCCAATATTGCATCCATACTTGTTCATGGCTTGTCCTACATGGCGGTCTCCAACTGGGGTTTGAATCACTTGTACATTTTCTTTTTCAAGATAATTCTTTAAACCACCGTTGGACATGATTGTTGTTACAATACAATTGTTTTTAAGGCGTCCTTCTTTTTTCCAAGCATGAGCAATGGCACCGATGATCTTGTCGCCTTCAATAATAGTGCCTTTTTCATCAGAAATAACAATACGATCTGCGTCGCCATCAAGCGCAATACCGATGTCTGCATTTTCTTCTAAGACACGATCTGCCATTGTTTTTGGTGAAGTGGCACCACAATCTAGGTTAATATTACGTCCATTGGGATCAACACCAATGGCAATTACTTCGGCGCCTAGCTCCCATAAAACCATAGGAGCAATTTTGTATGCGGCACCGTTGGCACAATCAATGACAATTTTTAGCCCGTCAAGGCGCTTTCCTGCAGGGAATGTTGATTTAATGAACTCGACATATCGGCCAGCAGCGTCATCTAGCCTTTTGGCGCGCCCCAAAGTGGTTGCAGGGGAAAGTTTTTTTTGGTCAAAAGTTTGGATAAGCTCTTCAATTTCTAGTTCTTGCGTGTCTGTTAGTTTGTGGCCTTCAGAAGTAAAAAACTTCAGTCCATTATCGGTGTATGGATTATGCGATGCGGAAATCATAACACCCAAGTCTGCTCGAAGAGATTTTGTCAGTAAGGAAACTGCAGGAGTAGGGACCGGCCCTACAAGAACAACATCCATTCCCATGGAAATGAATCCTGACGTCAAGGCAGGTTCTACTAAATACCCAGATAGGCGTGTGTCCTTTCCAATGACAACAAGATGCCTTTGGGGGCCTTTCTGGAAATAAAGACCTGTGGCTTGTGCGATTTTGGTTAGCACTCCAGGGGTCATGCTACCTTTGTTAACAAGGCCGCGGATACCATCTGTACCAAAAAACTTTTTTTTCATGGACCTACTTACTTTCTTTTTTCTGCTTTTCTTTTGTATCTTTCAGAATAGGAAGTGATGTTTTTCTGACAGCTCTTTCTTTTTTCTTTTTCAAAGGCTTAAGTTTTTTTCCTGAAAAAAGATCTTTAATTTCTTCGCCCGTTAATGTTTCAAATTCAATCAATGCTTGGGCAAGCGCTTCAAGTTGGACGGCGTGTTTTTTAAGAAGTTTTTCTGCTGTTTTATAACCTTCTTGCACAATTCGATATATTTCTGCATCAACAGATCTTGCTGTTTCTTCAGACATGGTTTGTGTTTGTGTTACAGAGTGTCCCAGAAATAATTCTTGCTGAGGTGCGCCATAAGTAATTGGCCCCATTTTGTCGCTTAGGCCCCATTCGGTTACCATGCGGCGCGCAATTTCAGTTGCGTATCGAATATCTGAAGAGGCGCCTGTGGTTACTTTATCTTTGCCAAATATTTTTTCTTCAGCAACACGTCCACCCATGGCAACGGCAAGATCTGCTTTTAGCTTGGCAAGATTCATCGATAAACGATCTCCTTCTGGAAGGCGCATCACCATTCCTAGGGCACGCCCACGGGGAATAATCGTTGCCTTGTGAATGGGATCTGAATCAGGCAAATGAAACCCGACAAGGGCATGACCTGCCTCATGGTAGGCAGTTAATTTTTTCTCTTCGTCAGACATGGCAAGAGAGCGCCTCTCTGTTCCCATCATGACTTTGTCTTTCGCTTCTTCTAATTCTTCCATGGTGACAAAGCGGCGCCCTTTGCGTGCAGAAAGAAGGGCGGCTTCATTCACAAGGTTTGCTAAATCAGCACCTGAAAATCCGGGGGTTCCTCGCGCGATAATGCGCATATCAACATCTTCTGCCGCAGTTATTTTTTTGATGTGCACCCTTAAAATTTCTTCGCGTCCGTTGACATCTGGTGCAGGAACAACAACTTGTCGATCAAAGCGCCCAGGGCGGAGTAAGGCAGGGTCTAAAACGTCAGGGCGGTTGGTGGCAGCCACCAAAATGATGCCTTCATTGGATTCAAATCCATCCATTTCAACAAGGAGTTGGTTGAGTGTTTGTTCGCGTTCATCGTTGCCACCACCGACACCAGCGCCTCTGTGGCGGCCAACGGCATCAATTTCATCAATGAATAAAATACAAGGCGCATGTTTTTTCGCCTGTTCGAACATGTCGCGGACACGACTTGCACCAACACCAACAAACATTTCAACGAAATCCGATCCCGAAATACTGAAAAAAGGAACATTGGCTTCACCCGCTATAGCCCTTGCCAGAAGTGTTTTTCCGTTTCCGGGAGAACCAATAAGCAACACACCTTTGGGGATTTGTCCCCCCAGTCTTCGAAACTTTTGAGGATCTCTTAAAAACTCGACAATTTCTTCGACTTCTTGCTTTGATTCTGCTATGCCGGCGACATCTTTGAACGTGACTTTACCGGTTTTTTGAACCAGCATTTTTGCTTTTGATTTACCAAATCCAAGAGCTTTCCCACCCCCAGATTGCATTTGTCTGTAAAAATAAACCCACACTCCTATAAAGAGAAGTGTTGGGAACCAGGAAATTAAAATACTCCAAAAAGTTGATTTGTCTTCGTCTCGACTTTTGGCCTGAACTTTAATTCCTTTTTGGGCCAAAGTGTTGGCCACATCTGTATGTTCAGGTACACGGGTTAGAAAGGGTGTGCCATCAAGACGGTGTCCTTTGATGGTGTCTCCACGCATCTCAACATCTTGTATATCATTTGACTGCACAGCTTGTTGAAAGGTTGTGTAATCAATTTGTTCACCCTTGGCTTTTGTCGAGTGATCTAAAAAATTCTGATAAATAAAAAATAGTCCTGCCACCAATAGTAGAAGAATCAAAAAATTTTTTTGATTGGTGCTCATATAAAACTCCTTAAAACGACTGAAAGTGTAGTCTCAAACAAAGAATTCTGCAAGGATAGATTTTTTGGGTGTGTACTGAATTTCTAGTTGGTTTTGGGTGTTTCTAAACTGCAAAAAGGGGATGCAATAAACTGCTTCACCCTTCCAAAAAACAGGCAGTGTTTTAAGAATAAAATGAGGAAGGTCTGATTTTGTATGTGGCTTGACCTGTGTCCATCCTTTTTCGCCGAGGGGGGAGATCGTCGTTAAATGATCCACTTGTACAGTGTATCGATTCCATACAAAATGTGTTCCTTTTTTCAGCATTGTTTTTGGAAGTAGGCGGATGTCTGGTGCGACCCACATTTTATCTTGATATTTATAGATAACAGTTCCACCAACAGAGCATGTGTTTTTTGCACCAAGGGCACCCTGAACAGCTTCAAATCGTGGTAGGTAGTCTGTTTGTCCAATGTGTCGGATAACGAAGCTAAGGGCAAGCTGTTTCTGTACATTGGTGATCGATTCATCTGCCTTGTGGTTCAAAGGAAGCGTGGCATACCCAAAAGGAGAAAGGGCCAAATTTTTTGCGAGAAATGAAATGGCACAGGCTTCATCTTCTTGGCGCTTTATTTTAAAGGAGGCCATGTTTGGATGGGGTAAGTTCTTCTTACGTAAGGCGGCCCGTTTGAAAGCAACGTTTTTGTTGCTTGGATCTTCAATGTGCGGATGCTCGTTAACGACTGTTACTAAGCTTTCTTTGGTTACAGACAATAAAGGGCGGAGTAATCGACAGTGTGTGAGGTATGTAAGTCTACTAATACCTGCAAGGCCATAATCACTGCTTTTTTTTTCTTTTCGCATAAGAAATGTTTCAACATCATCATCTTTATGATGGCCTGTTAGCAGGTGCAGAATATTATGTTCTTGGCAAGCATGATCAAGCAGCATATAGCGTGCATGACGTGCACGCTCTTGAATACGTGTCGAAGGCTTCTGGGTTGGATTCCAATTTAAAATATGAACGATATGTCCGCGCGATTCCATCCACTCAGATACTTTTTGGGCTTCTTCAGCAGATGTTTTACGCAAACCGTGGTTTACATGAAAAAGGGTTAATTTTCCCTTTTGTTTATGCACCCAGTCCTCTGCTAAAAAAGTGAGTGCAAGGCTATCTATGCCCCCTGACACGGCAACGGCAATGTGGGGATTTTTTTCAAATGGCCCCAGTGTCTTCATAGAGTCATTAAACGTTTTAATCAGACTTTGAATCACTTTTAGGGGTGGCACATTTATATTGGCCCTCTGCATCAGAAAGCCGTTGTTTGAAGCTTTGAGAAAGCTCTTTATAGGATGATCGAATCTTTTGGATTGTCACACATGCTTCTTTTGTTTTGCCCAGCTGATTTAAACTGTATGCAAGCAAAAGCAATATTTCGGGTGCTTCACGTGCATCGGGGGTCTTTTTATAATAAGCCCCTGCAAGGCGTGCCGTTTCCTTATACTGTCCTTGTTTGTAGAGTAGATAAATTAAGTCTTTTAAGACCTGTGTATACTTTTCGTGATTAGGGAATCGCTTAATAAATGAATCAAACACCCTTTCTTTATCAGAGTCGGCAAGAAGCTGGGATTCGGTTTCAAGGAAAAGCACAAAAGCATCCTCAGACATTGTGTTAAGTCGTGTATCAAAGGATGCTTTTTCTTGATTCTTAAGGCTGCTTTCAAGGGTGGCAACATGGGTTTCTAATTTTGAAAGGTGTTCTTTCAAGGTGTCAATTGTATCCTGCTTCATTTTAACAGCGTGAGACAGTTCTTCCACCTTACGCGTTAGTAACATAACTGTTTCCTCAAACTGATTGAGGCGTTCCAGTGTTTGTTCTTGGTCTGGTTCAGTGTTTGCAGGTGGTGTTAGATCTGCTTCTGTAAAGTCTTGCCCTCCACCAAAGCGCTTGTATACAAACTTCTGAAGTAGATGCAAATCTTTTTCAATGCGGCGAATGTTTGCGTCACCCATTTCTACGGGGGCAGATGTGTGGCCTAAAACTGTGCAAGTAAAAATCACCAAGAAAAGCTTTTTAATCATATTTTCCTCTAAATGATTTTTGAAAATAACATAAAAAACCTTGTTTGGACCACATTTTTCTTTAAATTTTAAGACCATTTCGATAAGGTTGGGAATCAAAATTTTGTGAGTTCCAATGTTAGATAAAAAATACAATCCAGCTGTAACAGAAAATACGTTTTATCAGTTATGGGAAAAAGAAAACGCTTTTGCTCCTTCAAAGAAGGGAGCCCCCTATACAATTATCATGCCACCTGCAAATGTGACAGGTAATCTGCACTTAGGACATGCGCTTACATTCACATTGCAAGATGTTTTAGTGCGTTTTCACCGCATGTTAGGGCGTTCTGTTTTATGGCAGCCTGGCACTGATCACGCAGGCATTGCAACACAAATGGTTGTTGAACGTGAACTGCAAAAGGAAAATAAGAAGCGACA
The DNA here is from genome assembly GCA_002426825.1 of Holosporaceae bacterium UBA5542. Classification (GTDB taxonomy): domain Bacteria; phylum Pseudomonadota; class Alphaproteobacteria; order UBA7879; family UBA5542; genus UBA5542. The sequence goes on along the minus strand of DINK01000012.1, from coordinate 8,902 downwards.
AGACATGGGGCGTGAAGCTTTTCTAGAGCGTGTGTGGGCTTGGAAAGAAAAGTCAGGCGGTGCGATTATTCATCAGTTGAAGCGATTGGGGGCCAGTGCTGATTGGTCGCGTGAACGGTTTACCATGGATGATCGATCAAATGAGAATGTGCGTCAGTGCTTTGTGAAACTTTATAAAGATGGGTTGATCTATAAAGATAAGCGCCTTGTCAATTGGGATGTTAAATACCAAACAGCCATTTCTGATGTAGAGGTAATTCAAAAAGAAATAAAATCTAAATTTTACTATATTGCTTATCCATTGGTGTCAGGAGAGGGCAGTATTACAGTTGCTACAACACGCCCAGAAACTTTGTTTGGAGATGTGGCCGTTGCTGTGCATCCAGAAGATGAAAAATATAAACACTTAATTGGGCAAGAAATTATCATTCCTGTGTCTGATCGTCGGATTCCGATTATAGCCGATCATCACAGTGACCCTGAAAAAGGAACAGGGGCTGTTAAAATTACACCTGCCCATGACTTCAATGATTTTGAGGTAGGTCAACGACATGATTTGCCTCTTTATGTCATTTTAGATGTGCATAACAAGCTATCTGGAGAGTTTGTGCCAGAAGACTATCAAGGGTTATCTTGCGATGCGGCAAGAGAGAAAATTGTCGATACGTTAAGTGAGACCGAACATCTTGTTAAAGTAGAAACCATTACCCATGCTGTTCCCCATGGGGATCGCTCTGATCTTGTGATTGAGCCTCGACTAACAGATCAGTGGTATGTGGATGCTAAAACGTTGGCACAAGAAGCTATGCGCGTTGTACGTGAGAAGAAGACTGTTTTTGTGCCCGAAAATTGGCTCAATGTTTATTTCGAGTGGATGGAAAACATTCAGCCCTGGTGTGTGTCACGCCAACTGTGGTGGGGGCATGAAATTCCTGCGTGGTATGGGCCTAATGGTGATGTTTTTGTGGCAGAGCATCAAAAAGATGCGTTGAAAGAGGCCAAAGAAAAATATGGAAAAGATGTCGATTTAACACCTGAAACAGATGTTTTAGACACATGGTTTTCTTCAGGCTTATGGCCGATCATTACTTTAGATGGGTTTGAGAATGCCCCTGTTTTTCAAGAGCGGTATCCAACCAGCGTTTTGGTTACTGGGTTTGATATTATCTTTTTCTGGGTCGCGCGCATGATGATGTTGGGGCTTTATTTTACGGGCGATGTGCCTTTCAAAGAAGTTTATATGCACACGTTGGTACGTGACTCTAAGGGCCAGAAAATGTCTAAATCAAAAGGGAATGTTGTTTATCCTGAGATGTTGATTGAACGTTATGGCCTTGATGCGGTTCGTTATTATTTGATGCGTGCGATTTCTTTTGGACAAGATGGAATTTTCACTCCAGAAGACTTTGTTGGACGTATTAATTTTGATTTGGCCAATGATTTGGGGAATTTGTTGAATCGTACCGTTTCGATGATTAACAAATATAATGACGGAAAAATCGAAGCAACTGGAGTTTCGACTGAATTTGATGCAAGTTTGGAAGAAGTGGTTGAAGAAACAATCAGTCATTTCCATAAAGCAATGGATAAATTTGAATTCAACGTAGCTTTGGCTGATGTTTGGACATTGATTTCAAGAACAAATAAATATATTGATGAAACAGCACCTTGGGTCCTTGCAAAATCAGAAGACGACAAAGCAAAATTGAATAATGTTTTGTATCATTTGGCAGAAAATTTACGGATTGCAGGTGCACTATTACAACCATTTATGCGTGCAACATCAGGTAAAATCTTTGAGCAATTGGGAATGGATGAAAGATCATTTTCACTTGAAAATCTTTCTTTTGGCTATTCATTTACTCATCCTGTAGTAGCAAAAGGTCAACCTATTTTCCCACGTCTTGATGTGGAAGAAGAGGTTGCTTATATCCAATTACAAATGGCTGGCGGCGTATTGCCAGAAAAAGAGTGGGTCCCTGAAGAAGTTGAATTGAATTTAACTTTACCACAAATTAAATTTGATGATTTTGAAAAAATTGAACTAAAAGTTGCCGAAGTTCTTGAAGTGGAATCTGTTGAAGGTTCTGATAAATTGTTGAGATTTAAATTGGATGCTGGTGATTCTGAACCACGTCAAATCTTGTCAGGAATTGCACAATTCTATCCAAATGAACAAGAATTAGTAGGTAAAAAATTACAAATCGTAGCCAATTTGAAACCACGTAAAATGATGAAAAAATACGTTTCACAAGGAATGATTTTGTCAGCCGAATTTGATGGAAAATTGCGTGTCTTGACCGTTGATGATGATGTTCCTGCTGGTTCATTGATTGGGTAAAATTAATTAGACAATAAAAAAATGTGAAAGATTTGTTATCTTTCACGTTTTTTTACGTATAGTATATCAGGAGAGAAATCTCTTAGTGTTCACTTGATTTCATGCGCCCTGACAAATTCTAGATGGAGGAGGTGCCTATGAAGACAAGGTATTTCCTTGGTTATGGAGAGGATTTCATGCTAGCGGTACTTGGGATGATTATTGAAGTTTTGAACTTCGTAATTAATCTAGTCAGGCTCTGGCTTGAAATTAAAAAAACTAATCGCAATTAGCGATTAGTCCCACCATAACCAAGTTTGAACACGCGGTCTGTTAGAGCAGACCGTTTTTTTTCGCGTGTTGCACTTTGTTGAACTTATTATAGCACAAAATTTTAAGGGGAACAAATAGAGTATAATTTTTTGAGGACTATTATCAGTTGAATCTATCGGATAATTGAAACTGGTTTTCATTTATCAAAAACCTCTCGAACTTTGTTATAATAAATTCAGTATGTTTTAAACAATATGGAGGGAAAAATGACTTTTGAAGAAGCATTAGCTTTACTTAAAGCTGGGAAAAAAGTAGTCAGAACACAAGGCTGGTCTGGTGCCGAAAATTATGTTAAACTCTATGATTCGATTGTTTTAGAATCTGGTGAGAAGTTGGAAGTTACCCCTTATTTCTTGATTAATGTCTCGGGAGAGGGTGAAGGTTTTTCAATGTGGGCCCCAACGCCTTGCGACGTTTTGGCTGATGATTGGGCCTTGGTTGAATAGATTGATAGGCTACAAAATGAAATTTTCTGGGAAAAAAGTGCTAATTACAGGTGCTGCCAGTGGTATTGGCTTGGCTCAAACAAAAGTATTTTTAGCCGAAGGCGCAGAGGTTGTTGCTGTGGACTTACAAGAATTTACTGACGAATCTGTCATTAATTCAAAAAATCTGTCAGTAAAAATTCTTGATGTTTCCGATGCTCAATCAGTTGAAAAATTGGCTGACGAAGTGGGAAGTATTGATGTTTTACTCAATACAGCGGGCGTTTTGGATGCTTATAAAACTTTGGAAGAAACTGACTTTGCAGAATGGCAACGAATTTTATCAACGAATCTCAATTCGATGTATTTGATGATTTCAGCATTCTTGCCAAAAATGAAAGCTCAAAAATCAGGAGTAATTATCAATATGGCTTCGGTTGCTGGCTTGATTGCCGGTGGTGGTGGCGTCGCTTATACGGCCAGTAAACATGCCATTGTTGGGTTGACAAAACAGTTAGCTTTGGATGAAGCGCAACACGGGATTCAAGTAGCAGCCATCGCTCCAGGTGCCATCAATACACCGATGAATGCGGCTGATTTCACTGAAAATAATGGTCAGATGGCTCAATGGGTAGCTGATGAGACACCAGCTAAACGATGGGCTAGTCCTCGCGAAGTGGCTGATTTGACCCTCTTTTTAGCAAGTCCACAAGCCTCTTATATGTCAGGAGCAATTGTCCCGATTGATGGTGGCTGGACAATCAAATAAAAGATATTGAAAGACTTATCAGCATGTTGGTAAGTCTTTTATTTATTGTGGGAAAGTCTGTATTAACTACAAAAGTACTGACAGACTTGTTGATTTTTACTGATAAGTTGTTCAATTGCTTGTTTTCTGTGAAAAAATTTCTGTCAGTAATTTTTTTGCTTTTTTGTTGGCAGGATATTCCGATGCTCCTGTTAGAATTTCTATCGAGTACAAAGAATGATTCCTTCGTTAGTGAAAATAATGCCCAAATAATAATTAGATGAAAGANNTAAAAACGTTGCTCAATAGTGAGTTAACCCTTGAGCCTTCATCCCTTTGCTCAAGCATATTATAGGCGAATTTTGTCGCCAAAGGAGAACCTTTTGAAAAAATCAAAAACTTATGATATTGTTACAATCGCAATTGTTGCGGCCCTGTATGTTATTCTAACGATGACACCGGGTTTGAGCGCAATTTCTTACGGACCTATTCAATTTCGAGTGTCAGAAATGTTGAATTTTACAGCCTTCTTCAATAAAAAATATATTATTGCGGTGACAATTGGTTGTATGATTTCAAACATTTTATCTTTCACTTGGGTAGATGTGATTGTCGGTGGTTTGTCAACTTTAGTATTCTTAAGTCTTGGTGTCCTTTTGTTTGACCGCTTTAAAAAAGATTATTTTTGGAATGGTCAGTTAAATAAAGCATTTTTCTTTTTTGCAATTTTCTTTTCGATAAGTATGTTCACAATTGCTCTTGAATTAAAATTTGTCGCAGGAACACCATTTTTGCTGACCTGGGGGACATTAGCTCTAGGTGAATTTGCCAGCTTATTTATCGGGGCATTTGTCATGGATAAATTAGGTAAAAGAGTTGATTTGAGTCGTTAAATAAATGAAAAGCAGCTCAGGCTGTTTTTTTTGAACCATTTTTAGAAGTCAGAATTACTTAATTTGTTATAATTAAAATAAATAAGAGATTGGAGAGCTTTTTATGAAAAAAATCGCTGTAATTGCTGCTTCTGGTAAGGCAGGAAGTTTAATCGCTCAAAAAGCATTTGGGCGCGGTCATGAAGTGACTGCCATTGTTAGAAATAAAGCACGATTAAAAGTTGAAGTGACTACTATTCTTGAAAAAGATATTTTTGAATTAACTTCTGAAGACTTAGCAGGATTCGATGCAATCGTTTTAGCGCATCGGGCACCGGCAGGTCATGAGGAAGATTATTCAAAAGTAGCCCATGTGATGATAAAACTTCTTGAAAATATAGATAGTCGTTTAATTGTTGTTGGGGGAGCAAGCTCTCTCTATCTTGATGAAAGTCACGAAAAACGCTTGCTTGATGTGACACCAACAGATTTACCTTACTATCCAACTCTTTTAGAGATGGCAAAAGCAAGCTTGATTTATGAAGCTTCAAAACTTAATGTGACCTTCTTCTCTCCTGCAGAATTTTTTGACCCAGAAGGAGCACAAACAAATAATTATACAATTACCGGCGATGTTTTGGAACATAATAAAGCGGGTAAAAGTCGAATTTCATATGCTGATTATGCCGAGGCTGTGCTTAATATGATTGAGGAAGGTAGCCATCAACATGAACATATCGGAATTTATGAAAGCTAAAAATTAATGAATTATCAAAGAGAAAGAAATTAATTTCTTTCTCTTTTTTTGTTTAAAAAGTATAATAATACATAAAATTCTTGACAAATAAAAAATAGAGTAGTATAGTGTATAAAAATACATAGAAAGTGTGTAAATATGAAAAAAGTAGCAATTGTCGGAATTAGAGGTTATAGCGGCTTAGAACTGTTCCGAATTTTCTATTATCATCCAGAAGTAGAAGTAACAAAAATATATGCAACAAGTCATTATGGAGAAAAATTATCAGAACGCTTTCCGCAACTTGAAGGCTTGACTGACTTGACTATCAGTGAATTTAATGAAGAAGAAATTATGGCAGAATGTGATGTGGTTTTCTTTGCAACCTCAGCGGGTGTTAGTCAAAAATTAGCTTTAACTTTTATTGATAATAATTTTCCTGTCATTGATTTATCAGGAGATTTTCGATTAGCTGATTTAGAAATATACAATAAATGGTATAAAAATACAGATTTAAAAAATGAATATTTATTAAGTGCTCAATATAATCTGGCAGACATTGGCCAAGCAAAAGCAAACTATATAGCGAATCCAGGTTGCTATGCAACAGCCACACTACTTGCACTTTATCCGTTAGTTAAAAATAAGATGATTGATTTAGACTCAATCATTGTGGATGCCAAGTCAGGACTTTCGGGAGCCGGAAAAGGTCTGTCTGACGCGAGTCATTTTGTGAATGTTGTCGATAATATGTCCATGTATAAAATCAATAGTCATCAACATATTCCAGAAATTGCTCAACAATTGAAGATTTGGAATTCAAATTTTCAAGCCTTGCAATTTTCAACTTCTTTAATTCCTGTGAGTCGAGGGATTTTTGTTAGTAGCTATGCAAAAGTTGCAGCTGATTTTGATTTTGAAACGATAAAAAATGCTTATGAACAGGTCTATGAGACAAAAAACTTTGTCAGAATTCGACGACAAATGCCCCAACTCTCAGATGTGATTGGGACCAATTTTTGCGATATTGGATTAGCTTATAATCCAGTGACAAATGTTTTGTCAGTTGTTTCGGTGATTGACAATCTTATGAAAGGGGCTGCCGGACAAGCAGTACAAAATTTTAATCAGTTATTTGGCTACGATGAAAGTTTAGGCTTGAAATTTATGCCAAGTCTTTAGAAGAGGAAGAAATGAAAGAAATAAAAGGGACAATTGCAAGTCCAAAGGGATTTTTGGCAGATGCTGTTCATGCACAATTAAAATATAAAAACTTAGATTTAGGGTTAATACTAAGTCAAGTTCCAGCTGCGATTGCTGGCGTTTTTACAACCAATAAGGTTTGTGCAGCGCCAGTATTGATTGACCGTCAAATTGTCAAAAAAGGACAAGCACGGGCCATTATTTGTAATTCGGCGGTTGCCAATGCAGTAACAGGCGAGCAGGGTTATGCAAATGCTTTGAAAACACAAAAATTGCTTGCTGAAAAATTTGAACTCAAAGCTGAGGAAGTGGCGGTTTGCTCAACAGGGGTCATTGGAGTACAGCTTCCGATGGAAAAAATTGCCACAGGGATTTCAAAGTTATCCAAAAATGAAGGGACAGCAGCATATTTTGCCAAAGCCATTTTAACAACAGATACTAAAATTAAAACAATTAACTTTGAAGCCGAAATTGGGGGTCAAATCGTGAATATGGCCGGGGTTTGTAAGGGGTCCGGGATGATTCATCCAAATATGGCAACCATGCTTGCTTTTATTACGACGGATGCAAAAATTGCTCAAGCTTTACTACAAAAAACATTATCAGAAATTATTGAAACGACATTTAATCAGATTACAGTGGATGGAGATACTTCAACGAACGATACTGTTTTGTTGATGGCAAATGGCCAAGCTAAAAATAATGAAATTTTAGAAGGAAGTTCAGACTATCTTTTATTTAAAGAAATGCTGGCAAAGGTTTGTCAGTCCTTAGCCAAACAAATCGCCGCAGATGGCGAAGGTGCAACTAAACTGATTGAAGTGACTGTCAAAGGAGCGCCAAATGATTTAGTAGCACGATTTATTGCCAAAAAAATTGTGGGTTCAAGTTTAGTTAAAACGGCAATTTTTGGCGCAGACCCTAACTGGGGGCGGATTATTTCGTCAATTGGTCAGGTGGCTGATTTTGAAGTTTCTGATATTGAATTAAAACTCCAAGATGAACTTGTGCTTTATCATTCAACACCAGTTGACTTTGATGCTGCTTTTCTTTCTGAGAAATTAAAAGAAGATAAAATTGAAATTATTGCTGACTTGAATGCTGGAAGTGGCTTGGGTCAGGCTTGGGGCTGTGATTTGACTTATAAATATGTCGAAATTAATGCTTTATATACAAGTTAAGAAGGAGAAAAAATGACAAATTTATTTGAAAATTATGGTCGCCTACCATTTAGCTTAATCAAAGGAGAAAATCAATATTTATTTGATGACAGGGGAAATAAGTATTTAGATTTCACAAGTGGGATTGGGGTCATGAATTTAGGATATAGTTTTGAAAAGGGAAAAGTGGCGGTGAAAGCTCAATTAGACAGCCTGTCTCATCTTTCAAATCTTTATCAAAATCCTTTGCAAGAAGATGTGGCTGAAAAGTTAAGTCAGAATCATTCTTATAAAGCTTTTTTTTGTAATTCTGGGACTGAAGCTAATGAAGCAGCTTTAAAATTAACTCATCTCATCAAAAAAGATCAGAAAATTTTGGCGTTTACAGATGGCTTTCATGGTCGTACTTTTGGTGCTATGAGTGCAACCATGCAAGAAAAAATCCAAGCAGGATTTTCGCCTTTATTACCAAATTTTGTGGCTAGTCCTTTTAATGATGTGGTAGCNNGGTAGCGCTTGAGCAAATTCTTGAAAAAGAAAAAATTGGCGCGATTATTTTTGAAAATATTCAGGGTGAGGGTGGCGTTTTACCAATTTCTCCAGATTTTGTTGAAGCTCTAAAAACTTGTCAGCAAAAAGGAATTTTACTGATTATTGATGAAGTTCAAACTGGAATTGGTCGAACTGGAAAATTATTTGCTTTTGAACATTTTGGTTTTGAGCCGGATATTTTTACTTTGGCAAAAGCATTGGCGAATGGGATTCCTACAGGTGCGATGCTCGCTAAGAATAAATATGCCAGTTATTTTTCAGCAGGAAAGCATGGCTCAACATTTGGTGGGAATCCTTTAGCCATGGCTTCGGCTAATGAAGTTTTAAAAGAAATTGACAGTGAGTTTTTAGAAAAAGTGACTGTCC
>DINK01000012.1:0-174 GCA_002426825.1 Holosporaceae bacterium UBA5542 | reverse complement strand
ACTGACAGAAAAGCTGTCAGTAAGAGCGACGGTTAAGTCCATCAGAGGTTTGGGATTGATGATTGGAATTCAATTAACTGACGAGAAAAAAGTTCCAGAAGTTCTTGCTTTACTGCGTGAAAATGGTCTCTTAGCCTTGTCAGCTGGTCATGATGTCATTCGCTTACTCCCACC
>DINK01000034.1:16559-29748 GCA_002426825.1 Holosporaceae bacterium UBA5542 | reverse complement strand
GCAACTGTGCACCGCCCCGTGCCGATGGATGTGGTGCGGATACATGCCTACAATGGGGATCGTCTTGTCGGGGAACACCAATTTTTTGGGTTATTTACGGCGCGGGCTTATAGCATGCCTATTTCTGAAACACCTTCTATTTCAGAAAAACTGGATGCTTTGTTGTGTGCAGAGCATGTGTCGGCAGAATCTCACGAGGGGCGACATCTTGCTTATGCACTGAGTACAGTTCCTAAAGATATTTTGTTTCAAACAGAAATAGATGCCTTAAAGCAGTTGGTGCATGGCATCGTTGGTTTGCGCCATCGTCACCGTCTTAGCCTATTTGTGTTGCCTGATCCTCTTGGTCACTTTGTTTCTTGTTTGGTTTATGTCCCGCTAGATCGTTACACCCCCCCATTGGCGGTGAAGATGGGAGAGATGTTAGCGGCTTGTTACAAAGGGGCGTTGATGTCGCATGAGGTGCATATAGGGGGTGATTTAACCTTTGCACGGGTGCACTATATTATTTCAACGGATGCCCATCCACAACATCGGATTGTATGTGACGTAAATAGTACAGAGTCACTGCTTGAAGAGTTATCACTGCCATGGACTGTAAAGCTAAAAAACATAACAGAAGGGGCCAGAATCGATTTAGAGGAGGACTTGCTATTTTTTCCAGAGCTGTATCAAAAGCGGTATTCCCCTAATGAAGGGGTGCGTGACTATCCTTTTATTAAGCAAGCGCTTTACACCGGAAAAAAAGCTATTCAGATTTTTACAACGGAAAATCAGAATCAGGAAGAAATTCATATTAAAATTTTTAGTCCACAGCATTTCTTGTCGCTTGCAGACACATTTCCTATTTTAGAAAATATGGGGCTTTCTATTCAGTCCGAGCATTCCATTCAGTTGGGAGAGGCAAGTACTTGTGTTTGGTTACACCATTTCATTGCTGTACGACAATATCAGTCGGGTACCACTTTTGAGCGTATCGAAGAAAACTTTAAAAAAGTGCTTATCGATGTGTTTGATGGTGTTCTTGAGAATGATCGTTTTAACTGCTTGGCCCTTTCTGGCAATGCGTCAGAGCGGCACATTTTATTAATGCGGGCGTACTATGCATATATGCGGCAAGTGGGATGGCCTCATACACGGGCTTCGGTTGTTCCCGTACTGGAAAAATACCCATTCGTATTGAAAAACTTAAAGGATTTATTTTATGCGCGGTTTGACCCCCAGAATAACGATGGGGAGGCGCGTCTCATTCAAGAAACAGAATCGCTTCTTGCTGCTATTGAAAGTGCCGAAGAGGAAATGGTTTTTGCTCGCATGGTTGCTCTTATTTTGGCAACGGAACGTACTAACTATTTTCAAAAGAACGATAGTGGCCAGCACAAGTCTTATGTTTCTTTAAAAATAAGAGCGGCGAACTTAAATTTGATAGAAGGCCATAAAGGTTTTTATGAAATTTTTGTTTATGCCCCGGATGTAGAGGGTATTCACCTTAGATCAGGTGCTGTTGCTCGAGGCGGCATTCGGTGGTCTGATCGTCGGTCAGATTATCGACGCGAAGTTATGGATTTGATGCGTGCCCAATTTGTTAAAAACGCGGTTATTGTGCCTATGGGCGCCAAAGGTGGGTTTTACGTTAAAAAGGATCTAAGTGGCCTTTCGTTTGATGCCCGTTCTGAAATAGGGGTGGAAGCGTATAAAACTTTTATTTCGGGCCTTTTGGATGTGGTGGATAACCGTACTAATGAAAATATTATGGTGCCAGATGATACAGTCATCCATGGCGAAGAAGATGCATACTTGGTGNNGATAAGGGAACGGCAACCTTTTCTGATACGGCTAATGCCCTTTCAATAGATCGTAATTTTTGGTTGGGTGATGCTTTTGCATCGGGGGGATCATCGGGATACGATCATAAAAAAATGGGCATCACATCTCGGGGGGCTTGGGAATCTGTTAAGCGTCATTTCCGTGAATTGAATATATCAATGGACGCACCCTTTACGGTTGCAGGTGTTGGGGATATGTCAGGGGATGTTTTCGGAAATGGCATGCTTTTGTCTAAAAATATTCAGTTAGTGGCGGCGTTCAATCATGCGCATATTTTCATAGATCCAACCCCTAATGTGGAGAAATCGTATCAAGAGCGACAACGTTTATTCAATATGCCGCGGACTGGGTGGAACGATTATAATGTGGATTGCATATCAGAAGGGGGTGGTGTTTATTCTCGCAAAGAAAAACTGATCTCTCTTTCAGAGAAAGCCGTAACACACCTTGGTCTTCAGAAAAGTGATTGGGCGCCGCAAGATCTAATCAAGGAAATTTTAAAATTGCCTGTCGACCTGCTGTGGTTTGGAGGGATTGGAACTTATATTAAAGATGCGTCAGAACGGCACGGTGAAGTGGCTGACCATGCGAACGATCTTTTGCGCATTGACGGCAACCAAATTAACGCCCGTGTCATTGGGGAAGGGGCAAACCTTGGCCTAACGCAAAAAGGCCGTGTAGCTTGTGCCCAATCAGGGGTTCGCCTGAACCGTGATGCTGTTGATAATGCGGGTGGTGTACATTGTTCAGATTATGAAGTGAATATTAAAATTCTTTTTCAAGATGTGATGAAAAAGAAAGGGGTTTCTCTTGAAGAACGAAACACCATTTTGAAAGATATGACAGAAGATGTTGCCCGTCTTGTGTTGCGCTCTAATGCCGATCAATCTTTGGCCATTAGTTTAGAGATGGCTAAGGGGCAGGAAGATCTGACTTCTTATGTGAATGTGATACGGTTGCTCGAAAAAAATCACTTCATGAAACGTGCGGATGAGTTTCTGCCCACAGATGATCAATTTGAACAAATGATAGAAAAAGGACAGCTTCTTACGCGTCCTGAAATTGCTGTTCTTATGTCATATATAAAGCTTTATTTAAAAGAAAGATTGTTACAATTTCCTCTTGAATCTTTAGAGGGGTGGCAAGATGTTTTACTTTCATATTTCCCAGAAAAGTTGCAAACCTTATATTCGGATGTAATTCTTTGTCATCCTTTGCGTCATGAAATTGTAGTTACTGAGTTGGGGAATCGAGCCGTAAACCAGTTGGGTATGGGGGTTGCGTATGAAGTGTTTCTAGATACAAAAGAAAACATGGGAACAGCTTTTTCTTTGTATTTATCTTTATCAAAATGTTTTTCTACAGATACGTTCGTGCGACATATCGGAGAAGCGGACAATGATTGTCAGAAATACTTGGCAACTTTTCTGCGAAGCTTTGTAAAAAAATGCATGAAAGAAAAAATAAATTCTGTATCTAAAAACGGGTCAAAATCTTGTAGTCTGTATAAATCATATCTCAATGATTTTTGTGAAGAATACAGGAAAAAAGAAGCTTCGAATTGGCAAAAAATAGAACCTTTTTTAAGATATTTTTAACGCATATTCCCAAAACTTAATTGAAAAAAATATTATTTATTCCATAATTAAAAGAACAGGGAATAATTTTTATTTCTCTATTTTGAAACTAATTAAATAAAAAACTCAAAATAGATTTTATGTCACATAAAGTATTAAGTATTTTTGGAACACGACCTGAAGCTCTTAAAATGATTCCTATTTTAAAAGAGCTTGAGCGGCAGTCGCATATTACGTCGGTTGTGTGTAGTACAGGTCAGCACCAAGAAATGCTGCAGCAAGTAGTTGATTTATTTGATATCTCTTTGGACTACTCTTTAAATGTAATGATGCCCAATCAAAGTTTGGCACAGCTTACGACGCGTTTGCTTTTTGAGGTTAATCGCGTCATTCAAGAAGTAAAGCCTGACTTAGTTCTTGTTCAAGGAGATACCACCACAACTTTTGCAGGAGCACTTGCGGCTTATTATAATCAAATATCTGTTGGTCATGTAGAGGCGGGGTTGCGCACACATGACATTTATTCGCCGTGGCCTGAAGAAGTTAATCGAAAAATGACGGGTGTTGTGTCTGCCCTTCATTTCGCGCCCAGTCAAGATGCAGAGCTGAACTTGTTGAAAGAAGGAGTGCCCCGAAAAAATATCTTTCTTACGGGGAATACCATTATTGACACACTTGTTATGGCCTTGAAGAAAATAAAAATTCCAATGCATTTAACACAATTAGAAGCAGAGTTTCAATTTCTAGATCCACGAAAAAAAATGTNNAAAAAAATGATTTTGGTAACGGGACACCGACGTGAAAGTTTTGGGCAAGATTTTAAAAATATTTGTTTAGCTTTGCGTCGACTGGCACAACTTGAAGATGTGCAAATTGTTTTTCCTGCACATCTTAACCCCAATGTACAAGGGCCAGTAAATAGTATTTTAGCAGGGCAAGATAATATATTTTTGTTGCCGCCTCTTGGGTATTTATCTTTTATTTATTTAATGAAAATGGCCTACTTTATTGTTACAGATTCGGGGGGCGTGCAAGAGGAAGCAGCCTATTTGCAGCGTCCAACCCTTGTGACCCGTCGGTTGACTGAGCGAGAAGAAGCGCTTTCATGTCCAGAAGAAGCTATTGTTGGTGCAAAAGCTGGCAGTATTTTAGTAAAATCTCAAAAGTTGCTTCATGATAAAGCATACTATAAGGCCATGTCGTCAACACAGAACCCTTATGGGAATGGACACGCTGCCGAAAAAATTGCAACTGAAATTGCGCAGTATTTTAAAGTGCCTTTCTTTCAACTTTACAATATTGTTCGAAAAAACACTTTATAGTCCTCTTAATTCTTGATAAAATTTCTTCAACGTTAAAGGTATTTTATGAAAAATAATAACCACACATTTTGGGCCATGGTGTGCCATCTTTCTTCTTTAGTTGGTTTTCTGTTGCCTGGGTTTTCTATTATTGGGCCTCTTATTGTTTGGGGACTAAAAAGACATGACCATCCGCTCATCATGAAAAATGGCAGAAATGTAATTAACTTTATCTTAAGTTATTGGATTTATACATTTGGATTGTTAGCAGTTTTTACCCTTTTTGCTGTATGCGTTATGTTGCCAGGATCAATGTTGTTTCAGGTCTTTATGAGAAATGCATTTACTTCTTTTGTGATGTTTTTCTACGGTGCATCTGCAATAGTTTATATATGTATTTATGGATTCGTTCACGTTGTTTTGCCCATTTATGGGGGAATCAAAGCACTGAATGGGGAAGTGTATCGTTATCCGTTTACCCTATCACTTCTGAAAGAAACTGAGCCGCTTGTGATTGAGAAAACAAAGAAGGCCAAATAACATCAGCCTGCATTTGGTGAGTGAACCATGTTATTTGGCGTTTTGCGTATTGACGGGTGCGGGCTTGTATTTTTTCACAGATTTCTTGTTTTGATAAGGCCCCCGCCAGATGCTCTTTTATTTCTNNTTAGATGCTGTTGATGACAGGGGAAGGGTTAGGTTTGCGACTTCTTCAATGGCTCCTTCTTCGAGCATTCTTAAAACTCGGCCGTTGATTGCGGTGTGTAGAGCGGAACGGTCTGGTTGAATAACAATTGTTTTCGGGGGGGATTGAAGAATGCATGTTTTGTGTTTGTGCCATTCTACAATCGAGCGACCTGTTTGCCGTTTTACTTCAAGTGCCCGTGCGATTCGGCGTTTGTTTTGCGGGTCAACCGTTTTGGAAGCGGCGGAATCTTCTTTTTTAAGAAGGGCAAAAGAATCTTCCGAAGACAGGGAGACGAGTATTTTTGAAACATCATGCCGAACAGAAGATGTAATAGGGGGTAGGGTGCTCAGCCCTTCAATCAAAGCTTTGGTATAAAGACCGGTCCCTCCTACAAAAATAATGTTTTTCTGAGGATATATATCCAGGCATTTTTTAACATCTTCCAACCACTTTGCCACCGAAAAAGAATCGTAAGGTGAGACATAGGCATAGAGGTGGTGGGGCACTTCTTGCACATCTTGAAAAGAAGGCTGTGCCGATAAAATGGGCATGCCTTTATAAAGTTGCATGCTGTCAGCATTCACGATAATGCCATCAAGTTTTTGTGCTAGGTGCAGGGCATACTTTGATTTTCCCGAACCCGTAGGACCACAAATAAGAAAGGTTTTCACGGGCGAACCTCTTTTAAAGTGGGTGCTTTTTTCTTAAGTGGTTTTAATGTGTATTCGCAAAGATGTAGTAGGGTGTCACAATGGAGATAACCTTCCTCAATATCATGGAGGGATAAAAAGATCGTTCTTCCTTCTATTGCCAAAGACTTAAGATAAGACATCATTTCGTATGTGTGGCTTTCATCAAGATGGCTGGTAAGTTCATCAAGAATTAAAATAGGTGTTTTTCTAAGAAGTGCTTGTACCAGTAGAACCCGAGCTTTTTCACCTGAAGAAAGCGTTTGAAAGTTTTGATTGCGAAGGGTTTCAATCTTCATTTTTTTTGATAGGCACTCTATTTCTTCTTTATTATTTGAAACGATAGAAAGTATTTGCGTCACGGTGAGGGGCCAGTGGCATACAGGTTCGGCTGGTACGTAGGCACACAGTTGTGCAAGGGATTTGGGGTGAAGCTTTTTAATATCTTTATGGTTAAATAAAATGGTCCCCGTGGTAGAAGCATGGAGGCCTGCGAGTGTGCGTAAAAACGTGGTTTTTCCTGTTCCATTTGGTCCCGTTAAACCAATGAAGTGTCCTGGCATAAACGAACCTGTGTAGTCTGTTAGCACATTTTTTTGATCAATGGTGAGAGAAAGATTATGAATATGGATCATGTTTTGTCTTACCCTTTTTTAAAAGAAGGTAGAGGAAAAAAGGGGCGCCTAAAAAAGAAGTCACCACGCCAATTTTTATTTCACTACCAATTGAAAGAAAGCGCACCCCAATATCTGCCAAAAGGCATAAAACAGCGCCACTAAGTGCTGAGGGGATGAGTAAATCACTGGGTTTTGTTTTTAGAATTTGTCGGAGAATGTGTGGTGCGATTAAGCCCACAAACCCGACGATACCGCCCAAAGACACAATAGGCCCTATGATTAAAGCAATGCCAATAATCAGCTTTTTTTGCACAATGTTAATAGCATGACCCATGTTGTGAGAGAAATCTTCCCCGAATGAAAGTGTGTCAAGAGCATGACGATCTCGATAAATGATATAAAATCCAACTATGACAGGAAGGATAGCCCATAAAACTTTGTCTAGAGGTTGATCGCTGAAAGAACCTAATAACCAAAACATGATTTCAAGGCTTTTGTAAGGGTTTTTTGAAAAGTTAAGCGTGAGGGCCGTTAATGCACTTAAAAAACTATTTAGGGCAAGACCCACCAAAATTAAGCGAAGAGTATCTTTGTTTTTGGAGATGGCTTGGTGCAGAAAAAGTGTGGTTAATAGGGCACCAATGATGCCAAGGAAGGGAATGGTTGTCAGTGAGAAGCCTAAGCTTAAAGCAAGGACAGCGGATAGGGATGCCCCGGAAGATACACCAATAAGTCCGGGATCCGCCAGGGGATTCCTCAGAAAACCTTGAAGAGCGGCACCAGTTATTCCTAACCCCGCCCCTGCTAGTACAGCTAGAAGTGTGCGGGGCAGTCGGAGGTGGGTTAAGGCAAACAAGAAAACATCTGTTTGGGCCCATAAGCTTTGCCAAGGAATGTTCCCCACGAATAAAGAAGCCAGAACTAAACTGAAAAGTGTTATTAAAATTACAATAAAAAAAGAGGATTGGTTCATGGTGCCACTTTTTCAATTTGGGCCATAAGGGCGAATAGGGCGTCAGGATAAGGGGTCAGTGTTGTGGTTTGTTGTATCCGATGAAAATGTGTTTTTTTAGACATAGCTTTCCAGAAAGGTGTGTTTGGTTGTGGCTCAGTATAAAAAATGTGTTGTGGACCGTATACCAAAATTTTTTCTAAAGACAAATATTGCCAGCCGCGATAAGGAGGCATTTTATAACCCATTTTGGTAAGGAGTTCGCCAAAGAGTGTCTTCTGACCGGGTGCATGACGATGCCCTGTGAAAAGCAGTATTTTGGGTCGATTCTTTTTCTGAATGCGATTAAGTTTTTGGAGCCATATAGCCCTTTTTTGGGGGCGATTAAACACATGTGTTAGATGCTCGATTTGCTCTTTCAGAATTTGGATAGAGGAGGGTGATTCTAAGAGAATCAGCTTTGCCCCTGTTTTTTTAAAAAGTTTTTCATGCAAGGGAGGGATGGGTCTATGTCCAATAATGAGAGTAATGGTGGGGTCTAGAAAGTCCTCTATGTTGCCACGATGGATAGGCACATTTTGTGCTTTCTGGTGCAGAAATGAAAATAGGGGCATGCGTGCAAGATAGGTGACAGCATAAATTTTTTCTTTCGGACACAGGCCCAGAACCCACTGATCGGCAGCTAAATCAAGAGACAGAACGCGTCCATAGGCAGACCCTACGATTAATAAAATAAAACTAATAATAAATTTGCGTGCCCACATAAAAAC
Source organism: Holosporaceae bacterium UBA5542 (assembly GCA_002426825.1). Taxonomy (GTDB): domain Bacteria; phylum Pseudomonadota; class Alphaproteobacteria; order UBA7879; family UBA5542; genus UBA5542. The sequence continues at coordinate 21,327 of DINK01000034.1, read as the reverse complement.
TTTGTCCAGGTGTTTGAAAAAAATAACTTTCCGTATAGCGTGCATCAAACAGATTATCAATGCGCCCAAATAGTTTGGCTTGTTTGTTCAGTTTGTATTCCGCCGACAGGTTTGCTTTTGTATGGGCCTTTAGTGTATGTCCTTGGCTTCGTCGCTGCCCAATAAAGGTGAGCTCTCCTTGTAACGACAGTTTGTCATTTGGTTTGAAGCCAGAGGTAAGGGCTATTTTATGTTTCGGAAATTCGGTATTGGTATGTGGTGATTTTAGGTCAAAATTTGTGTACCCATAACTTGCTTCATGGAACCACTTCTTTGAGGGGGTGATGGTAAAAATTGTTTCAACCCCAGATACATGGCTTGCCCCAGGTATGTTCTGATTTTGAAATTGCCCACCAGATACAGAGGTTGATTGAATCATTTTTTTAACCCGTGTCCAAAAAGGTTTTATTTTCAATTCACTATTATCGTTTATTTTTTTCCACAACATAATGTCAAATGTCTGGCTTTCTTCAGGGCGTAAGTGCGGATTTGCCCGCGTGTACTGATCGCTTACATGCAAGTCATACAATGAGGGGTTTAGATAGCCTGTGCGCATACCTAACGCCACACCTTTTGTTTCTTCAGCCCACTCGGTGCCGATGGAATAGGTTGTTATTTGACCAAATTTCTGATGGTGGTTGTGCCGTAGGCCGCCATGCACAGATAGGGCAGAGGTGATGTGGTATTGACATAGAAAGCCTGCGTGACTTTTGACAATATCCTCTCGTTTAAAGGCATCTTTTTGCAATGTGTCAAAGTCAACACCAGCAAGACCTGTTATTGATGTTTTTTGTGTGAGGTGATGGTCGGCACGGTAGTAAGCGCCATAGTTTTTAAGCTCTGAGGAGGGCGAATGACTGCTTTTCAATTTGTTTTGTGTCAAAAATGTTTGCAATTGATGATGGGTTTTTAATTCTTGTTGGGATATTTTGGCGCCCAGTAAAGTAAGCCCTTGGCTGCAAGTGCCTTGGGGTTTTGGAGAAAAAGGGCCGGCAGGGCCGTTGGTGTCGTATTTACTGCGTGCAGCTATGTGGCGCAGTGTGAGAGAAAATTGTTGTGGCCCCCTTTGATGTGCCAAAGCTGCAGCAACAGATCCTTTTTGTGCATGGGCACGCTCGCCATATATTCTTTGTGGGCCTTTTTGACGGATGCCCTTTGTGTTAAACCCATCTACATGAATAACGCTTGATGTGTGATCGTTGTGCATGCCGTGCATGGTGTGGACATAGCCCGTATCGTGGCTCCCCCCCATTCCGGTTGTTTTATGGGGATGTTCTTTTGAAAAAGGGGTCCGCATCTCTACGGTGCCACCTGTGCTTCCACTTCCTTCAAACACACCGCCACTGCCGGGGGTGACGTTTGCAATTTCTAAGGTGTTGCTGAACAAAGATGATGCATCAACGCTGTCTGATGCATCTCGAAGGGGAATGCCGTCAATTTTAAAAAGAGTATGGCGACTGTTCATCCCCCGAAAGCTAACGCGTGTCATTTGACCAGGTCCACCAAGTTCGGTGATGTGGAGTCCTGGTATTTTTTCGATGTTCGACTTTACGTCTTGGGGTGTGGTTGAGTCTGAAAACTTTTCATAACTCATGATGGCGCCTGGATTGTGCCCCCAAATATCAATTGTTGGATTGCTATACGCAAAACAGGTGTTTAGTATGACAGTAGAGAGTAAGGTGAGGAGATGTAACCCCCGCATATGTGCAACCCCATTGATGTTGTTTCAAAAAATCAGGTCGCATATGGAGGTGATCCACATAGATTTCATCCCACCGACTCAATCTAGGACACTGGTGCAAAGGCAGGTCTCCTGGCTTAACTTTATGGGCGCAAACGATCTTCCCGAAATATTTCAGTGATTGGGCGTATATCCCGTGTTTGTGCCAAAGCTTTTACAGTTGCGGGGGCAGCTGGGGATTGACACCCCATTCCCTTTTGTTAAAACCTTTACAGAAGAAGATTCTCAAAAAAATACGAATTTTTCAAGAGGTTTTATTCCGTAGTGAGGCAGATAACTGTATCGAAAACCCCTGCTTTCAATATAGACATTGATTTTTTTTATNNAGAGGAAAAAATGGTTACATCACTAAGTAAAGAAGCACTTCAAGTTGCAGAAGCTGTGGCCCGTGAGAAAGATATCGACCCGGAAGAAGTTTTAATTGCCATGGAAGAGGCCATCCAGAAGTTGGCTCGTACAAAATATGGTGTTGAAAATGATATCGTTGCGCGGATTAATCGCAAATCGGGCGAGATAACCATTGAGCGTCACTTAACTGTTGTGGAAGAAGCCTCGGAAGACTCAGCCAAAGAAATATTGCTTTCTGACAAGCGCGTGCAAGAACAAAATCTGAAAGTGGGTGATGTTGTAAAAGAATCTTTGCCACCTATTGATTTTGGACGGGTGGGTGCACAAGCTGCGCGCCAAGTTATTTCAAGCCGCGTACGCACAGCAGAACGCAAAAAGCAGCATGAGGAATTTAAAGATAAAATCGGAGAAATTGTCAGCGGTGTTGTAAAGCGTCTTGACTATGGAAACTATATTATCGATGTAGGGCGCACCGAGTGTATGTTGCGCCGTGATGAATGTATTCCTCGGGAAATTTTGAAACCAGGCGATCGGGTNNATTGATGTTCGCGAAGAGACGCGCGGACCACAAATTTTTCTGTCACGGTCACATCCTGACTTTATGGCGAAACTTTTTTCTCAAGAAGTGCCTGAAATTTATGATGGTGCCATTGAAATTTTGTCTGTTGCCCGGGACCCAGGAAGCCGTGCCAAAATTGCTGTGCGCTCTAAGGATAGCAGCATTGACCCTGTTGGGGCATGTGTGGGGATGCGAGGAAGTCGTGTTCAAGCGGTTGTTAACGAACTGCAAGGCGAGAAAGTAGATATTATTTTATGGTCACCTGATTTAGCGACCTTTATTGTGAATGCTTTAACGCCTGCGGAAATCACAANNTGTGTTAGATGAAGATCAAAACGCTGTTGAAGTTGTTGTGCCTGAAGACCAACAAAGTTTGGCTATTGGTCGTCGTGGTCAAAACGTGCGTCTTGCATCCCTTTTGACAGGACTTGAGATGAGCATTATGACTGAAGCAGAAGAATCCGAACGTCGCAACGAAGAATTTTCTGAGAAAACTAAAATATTCATGGAAGCCTTGGATGTGGATGAAGTGATTGCCCACCTGTTAGTTGTGGAAGGCTTTGCATCCCTTGACGAAATATCAGATGTGGATGAAGCAGAATTAGCAGGCATTGAAGGTTTTGATGAAAATCTTGCGAGTGAGCTTAAGAAGCGCACGGCCACATTCTTGAAAGCACGTGAAAAAGAACTGAAAGAAAGCTGCAAGAAACTTGATATTTCAAAAGAAATCATGGACTTTGATGGTCTTTCTCTTGAAATGATTGAAAAATTGGGGCAGAACAGTGTCAAGACTCTGGATGATTTGGGTGACCTTTCATCTGACGAGTTGGTTGAGATTGTTGGTGAGAAGGCACTAAGCATGGAACAAGCAAATGAGATTGTCATGCGTGCCCGGTCTCATTGGTTTGAGTGATTGGTAACAAACAGTGAGAGTTGAGAAATGTCTGACAAAAGCAATGAACAAAATGGGCAAGAAAAAAAGCCCTTAACGCTTTCTAAAAAAATCTCTCTAAAAGATTTAGAGGAGACACGTGGGGGGCGTTCGCCTTCTCGTGGTGGGGGTCGTACAGTTCTTGTTGAAGTTAAGAAAAGCCGATCTCAAGGTGACGTCAAAAAAACAGGCTCTGCCACGCGGGCATCAGGGTTGCGCGCATCAACGCCTTCTCTTATATCAAAAGCTGAGAAACAGGTTAAATCATCTACGACATCTAATGTGGATACACTTGAACGCTCTTTAACAACTGATGAGAGAAAAGCCCGACTTAAAGCTTTAGAAGAAGCAACAAGATTTGTTGAAGAGCAGGCGGCTCAATTTTCGGAATCATCAAAGAAGGCAGCCGAACTGCGTCAGCTTGAAGAAGAAAAGCGCCGCGAGCGCGAGGCCTTGCTTGTAGCAGAAAAAGCCGAAGAAGAAAAAGCAGCGCGTGCAGCACAAACTGAGACAGAAGAAGCGGTAACGTCGTCACCTGCTGAAGAAGAAAATAGTGCACATCATGGGCAACGGAAATTTAAGCCTAAGGATGATGATCTTCCCCAAAAACCAGTTCCCACAAAGCGCCACAACGAGCGCCGTATGGCAAAAATTTCTGTTGCGGATGTGTTATCGGATGAAGATGGAGCGTACCAAAATCGACGTACGCGGAGTTTGACATCTATACGCCGTGCGCGCGAAAAAGAACGTCTTAAAATGCAACGTGCCAATATGGCATCAGAAAAAATTTNNTACAAATTCCTGAAGCAATTACGGTGCAAGAGCTTGCAAACCGTATGGCCGAAAAAGGATCAGACGTTATTAAAGCTCTTATGAAAATGGGAACGATGGTTACGATTACCCAGTCACTTGATGCAGATACGGCCCAATTGGTTGCAGAAGAAATGGGCCACAAAGTAAAGCGGGTTTCTGATGCGGATATTGAAGATGTGTTGATTGAAGCAGAAGATAGTCAAGCAGATCTTCTGCCACGCCCACCTGTTGTGACAATTATGGGCCATGTAGACCATGGAAAAACATCTTTGCTAGACGCTTTGCGGACGACAGATGTTGTGTCTGGTGAATCTGGTGGTATTACACAGCACATTGG
>DINK01000034.1:0-16526 GCA_002426825.1 Holosporaceae bacterium UBA5542 | reverse complement strand
CATTGATACACCTGGTCACGCGGCCTTTACAGAGATGCGTTCTCGTGGGGCGAATGCGACAGACATTGTGGTTTTGGTGGTGGCGGCAGATGACGGCGTCAAAGATCAAACCGTTGAAGCGATTCACCATGCTAAAGCTGCAGGAGTACCCATTATTGTGGCAGTCAACAAGATTGATAAGCCTGATGCAAATCCTGATCGTGTGCGTCAAGAGTTGATGCAATATGAAATCTTCCTTGAAGAATTTGGTGGAGATGTTTTGTCTGTAGAAGTATCTGCTTTACAAAANNCTCAGAATGGGGCCGCGTACGTGTGCTTATGGATGACCATGGAAATAATTTGAAAACGGCAGGGCCTTCTACTCCTGTTGAAATTATTGGGTTTAATAGTTTGCCTGAAGCGGGTGACGTTTTCTCTGAAACGAAAGAAGAAAGCAAAGCACGGGAAATTGCAGAATATCGTGCGCATAAGAAAAAAGAAAAGCGTGCTGCATTCCTTGATAAGAAAAAGATGGATAATCTTTTCACGAACAAAGGTGACTTTAAAGAACTGAATGTTTTGATCAAGGCGGATGTTCAAGGTTCTGTTGAGGCGATCTCTTCAAGCTTGCAAAAACTATCGACAGAAGAAGTGTCTGTTCAAATTTTGCATAGTGGTGTGGGGGACGTGAATGAAACAGATGTGTCTTTGGCCAACGCGTCCAATGCCTTGATTTTTGCCTTTAACGTAAAGGCAAATAATCAAGCGCGTGATNNGGTATTGCCCTTCGTCATTACACCATCATTTATGATGTCATCGATACGGTGAGGGAATTAATGAGTGGCTTGTTATCCCCAATTATTAATGAAAAATATACAGGCCGTGCAGAAGTACGGAAAATCTTTAAGATTTCTCGGTTGGGTCATGTGGCAGGGTGCTATGTATCTGATGGCTTTATCAAAAAGAATGGTAAAGTGAAATTGCTGCGTGATAAAAAGGAAATTTTTTCGGGCGGCATCAAAACACTGAAACGTACAACAGATGAAGCAAAAGAAATTAAAGCAGGCTTCGAGTGTGGAATTTTATTAGATGGGTTTAATGATATTCTTGAGGATGATATCATTGAGTGCTGGGAAATTGAAAAAATTGCACGAACCCTTTAATCGGATACGGTATACCCTTTAATTGGGTACGGTTATAACAGAGAGAGACCATGATTGATCACTTTATAAATAACCCCATGACGTTTGGGGTTTTGGCTTTGTCTTATCTTGTTGGGTCGATTCCTTTCGGCTATATTTTAACCCGCCTTTCAGGTAAGGGTGATATNNTCAGGTAATATTGGGGCGACTAACGTGTTGCGTACTGGTAATAAACTGATGGCATTGTTAACCCTGCTATTGGATGGTGCGAAAGGATTTTTAGCTGTTCATTTCGCGCATCGCTATCAAATTCAAGACTGGGCAGCAGGTGCGGTGATGCTGGGGCATATGTTCCCTGTATGGCTTAAGTTTCGTGGGGGCAAGGGGGTGGCTACTTATGGTGGTATTTTGTTTGGGCTTTCTGTGCCGCTGGGGGCGCAAGCTGTTCTAGCTTGGCTTTCATTCTTGGTTATCTTTGGTTACTCTTCCCTTGCAGCGCTTTTAGCCGCAATCCTTGTTCCTTTAACCGTTTGGTTGTGGAGTTACGGAGAACCCCTTTTGTATACAACTTGTGTATTAGGGGCGCTGTTGATCATAAAGCACTATGAAAATATTGTACGCCTTGCGAAGGGCACAGAACCAAAAGTTAGGAACAAAGGCTAAGCACGGAAATCCGTGTTAAAAATCAGCCCACTTTTTCCCGAACTGTTCTTTTAATGTTTTTTCTGAAATTTCTTGGCAGGATCGTTCTTTTTGCTGCCCCAATTGAAAAGGTCCATAGCTGAGACGAATTAGTCGATTCACGGGATACCCTAAGTGCTCCATCACGCGACGAATTTCCCGATTTTTTCCTTCTTTCAAGGCTACTTTTAACCAATAGTTTGCGCTTTGATTCTGTTGATCTTCAAGTACGGCATCGATGGACCCATACTGAATGCCATCAACAGTGATGCCTTCTTTTAAGGCGGCAAGCTTTTGCATAGAAGGTTTGCCGTGCACCCGTATTTTATAGCGTCGCACCCACCCTGTGGCCGGCAGTTCCATATATCGTGCCAGGGTGCCCGAGTTGGTGAGTAAAAGAAGACCTTCCGAGTTATAGTCGAGGCGTCCTACAGAAATGAGGCGTGGCAAATGGGAGTAGTGCATCTCAATGGTTTGAAAAATCGTTTTGCGTTTTTGCGGATCGTTGTGACTGCATATTTCACCCTTGGGTTTATAGTATTTCCATAAACGAGGCAGATCGGCTTTGGGCAGGGGTTCACCGTCCACTAGAATGGTGTCAGATGATGTGACATTTAAAGCAGGGGAGATAATCACTTTTCCGTTTACCATAACCCTTTTTTGAAGAATTAAAGTTTCCGCTTCACGGCGCGAACAAATGCCCGCACGTGCAAGGCGTTTAGCAATACGTTCGGATGGGAGAGTGTTAGCAGGCATGAACAAACGCCTGAAAGATTTTTTCATCGATGGGGTCGACTTTATATTCCGGATGCCACTCAACCCCCAGACAAAAGCGTGCAGAGGGGTATTCAATGGCCTCAATGATACCGTCTGGGGCAATGCCCGATACTACAAGATTTTCACCAGGTTTTTTAATGGCTTGATGATGAAAAGAGTTCACAGAAATCTTTTCGACACCCCCACCAATTTTGGAAAGAAGGGTGTTTGGTTCAACCAGCACATCATGGGCTGGGTGGCCCACATCAGCAATCTTTTGCATGTGGTTTAATGTGCCTTCACATTCTGTTTGAATGTCTTGGTAGATGGTGCCCTTAAAGAAAAAGTTTAGGGCCTGCATGCCCGCACAAATACCCAGTATGGGAATGTCTTTTTTAAGGGCGGCTTTAATCAAATCAAGATCAAACCGTGAGCGATGATGCATAATTTTAAGATTGAGGTCGGGGTTCATTGACCCACCAAAAAGGGCAGGATCATAGTCGTTTCCCCCTGTTAAAAGAAGGCCATCAATTTTATCGATATAAGAGGTCACGTCATGTGTGGTGGGGGGTAGAATAAGGGGAATTGCACCATGTTGGGTGAGAGGTGATAAATAGTTTTCACGCACCGCATGATAGGGTGATACAGAATATCCGCCGCCCTTTTCTTCAAAGTCTGCATTCACCCCAATAATCGGTTTTTTCATTTTCTTTTCCACGTTGTGCCGTTTGATGTGTCTTCCAGGAGAATACCTTTTTCCCTCAGCTTATCACGGATGGTGTCGGCTTCTTTAAAATCTTTATTCTTTTTCGCTTGATGACGCTTTTCGATCATATCTTCAATCCAAAGCACATCATCGCTTTCTGTGCCCTGAAACCAGTTTTCTGCTGTTGATTCAAGAAGACCCAACAAGTTTGCTGATGCTTTACAGTTTCTTTGAAGGGTTTGCTTTTGAAAGAGATCTTTTTCCTTATGAATATTGGATACCATCGTGTGCAGCTGGGACAGGGCCTCAGGAACGTTAAGATCATCCTTAAGGCAGTTCAGAAACGCATCAGAAACAGTACCAGGCGCATCAGGGCACCCTTCAAGTGCTGTGTAAAAACGGTCAAGAATGGCAGTGCTTTGGGCAACAACTTCAGGGCGCCAGTCAAGGGGCTGGCGATAGTGTGCAGATAATAGGGTAAGGCGGATGGCTTCACCTGCATAAGTATCTCTTAATTCTTCAACAGTGAAAAAATTGCCCAGCGATTTTGACATCTTTTCACCATTAACAATGAGGTGGCCATTGTGCATCCAGTAACGTGCGAATGGCGATCCATCATGGCAGCATTCACTTTGAGCAATCTCATTTTCGTGGTGCGGAAAAATAAGGTCAATGCCACCCCCATGAATATCAAAGGTTTTTCCTAAGTGTTTTTTGACCATGGCCGAACATTCAATGTGCCATCCAGGGCGTCCACGCCCCCAAGGGCTATCCCATCCAGGCTGTGTGTCGTCGGATGGTTTCCACAAAACAAAGTCTTGTGGGTTCTTTTTATAAGGGGCAACTTCAACCCGGGCGCCGCTGATTTGGTCATCTAAATTTAGTCGTGATAGTTTGCCGTATGTGTTGTTTCTTTCTACATCAAACACGACATGCCCATCCTTTGCATAAGCAAATTTTTTCTGGATAAGATCCTCGATCATCTGAATCATTTCTTGAATATGTTCAGTTGCTTTAGGTGTTTGGGTGGGGGGCAGCGCACCAAGGGCGGTCATGTCTTCGTTATAAAATCTTGTGTTTTCTGTAGTGATGTGTTGAATAGACACCTGCTTTTTAGCGGCGGCAGTCATAATTTTATCATCAATATCAGTAATGTTGCGTACGTATGTGACCGTGTCATAAAGGTGTTTTAGCATACGAAACAATACATCAAAAACAACAACGGGGCGTGCATTTCCAATGTGCGCACGATCATAGACTGTGGGCCCACAGACATACATTTTGACATGTTTAGGGTCAAGGGGTGTAAAGGGTTCTTTTTTTCGGGTTATTGAATTGTACAAAATCATTTTGACAACGCTTGCTTTATTCTTTCCCGGGCACGTGCGGGGCCCATTAAATGTAAAATCGTTTTAAGTTCGGGCCCATGATCTTGCCCTGTAAGCGCACGGCGAAGAGGCATAAACAGTTCTTTGCCTTTGCGACCTGTCTTTTCCTTAAGAACGTCTACCCATGTTGTCCATGGATTTTCTTTCCAAGGCCCTTCAGGCAAAAGGGATAAGGCTGTTTCAATAAAAGTATGGTCTTCTTCTGTGCTGAACGTATGTACATCACCGCGGCACACATCCCACCAAGTTTTTATATCGTCAAGGCGTGTTAAGTTCGCCTGAACACCTTCCCAAAAATCTTCTGTCATTTCTGGGAATTGAATATGTTTTTTTACATCATCGAAACTGAGCGCGTGAATAAGTTTTGTATTCAACTGCTCAAGGGCTTCACCAGAAAATTTAGGCGTTGCTTTTGAAAATTTTGAGATATCGAAACTTTCAACCAAGCTTTGCAGGTTTGGAAAAATATCAACGGGGTCTGAGGTGCCAATTTTCCCCAGTAGGCTGTTTACTGCCATGGGAAGAATTCCTTGGGCCCGAATATCCCGAATACTTTGTGTGCCAAGTCTTTTAGAGAGTTGCTCGCCCCCCATGCCTTGCAGCAAAGAGAGGTGGCCAAACGTAATGTCATGGCTTAATCCGATGGCTTTCCAAATCTGCACTTGAACAGCCGTGTTGGAGAGGTGATCTTCACCGCGTAAAATGTGGGTAATTCCCATATCCATATCATCCACAACGGATGCAAGGGTATAGAGTGGAATACCGTCTTCCCGAATTAATACAGGGTCACCTAGATGCTTTCCTTCAAACTTGATGGACCCCCGAATTAAGTCATTCCATTCGATAATATCGTCATTCATCAGAAAGCGCCAATGGGGTTTGCGTCCTTCTAATTCGTAGGCTGTTTTTTGGGCATCTGTTAGCTTAAGTGCTGATCGATCGTAGAGAGGGGGTAATCCCTGTGCTGCTTTTTGTTTACGCTTCACTTCAAGCTCTTCAGGGGTTTCATAGCACGGATAGAGGCGCCCACTTTTTTTAAGGGCTTCTGCAACGCTGTGATAGCGATCCATTCTATTTGACTGCTTTTCATAAGCGTCGAAGTCAAGCCCAAGCCAGGCCATGTCTTCTAAAAGGGCAGTTTCATATTTTTCTTCGCTTCGGGTATAATCTGTATCATCAAGGCGCAACAAAAATTGGCCTCTGTTAGCCTTGGCAAAAAGCCAGTTAATCAAAAGGGTACGGCAGTTACCGACATGAATATAACCAGTGGGACTGGGGGCAAAACGTAATTTCATTTTTTTGTCTTTAATTTTCTTTTTTTCCTGGTCAGTCTTGCAAATTTCTTAAACACTTTTTTTGTCACCCAAGCGTGATAGCTTACCATGAATAAAAGGTAGGGAATAAACACAAGTACTTGATATTGCGTGTTTAATTTTTGCATTAAAATTGCGCCTATTCCTTGTAGCACAGCCATTCCTAAATGGAAATATGTGACTTGTTCGTGGCTATACCCAAGACGATTCAACAGTTGGAACAGGTGTGTGCGGTGGGCGAGCCAAAAAGCTTCTCGTCGCCAGATGCGTCGGATCACCGTCATGCTGACGTCGTAAATAAAGGAGAAGAAGAGAAGGGGCACAGTATACACGGAAAAATTCATAGTTGAGGCATGCGCTTCTTGGCTGGGGATCAAAAGCAGCACAGCCCACAGTAGACCAATGAATTGGCTGCCAACATCACCCATGAAAATTTTTGCTTTTGGAAAATTAAGAAAGAAAAAACCTAAGGTTGCGACACCTAAGCAAAAACTTACGTAAAACAAGGCAATTTCATTGAGGAAAAAAGCGATAACGGCACAAAAGAAACAACTAATAATAGATGTTCCACTTGCAAGGCCGTTTAAGCCATCCATAAAGTTAAAAACATTTATAAAAAATATAATCCAGAAAAAACCTAGAATACTGCCCAGTGTGCCCAACTTAATAATGCCCAAAGGGGTAGGTAAAATGCTGAGCTTTAGCCCGGCACCAATGACAAATAGACCAGCGATTATTTGGACAATTAATTTTTGTGCAGATGAAAGACGGCGCACATCATCAACAAGTGATACCAGAACTGTAAGAAGCGCACCAATGGTTAACAAAACCAGTTTCATTGTTGAGACATGACCCAGTTTCCCCTGCATATATAAAACACCCATGCCAAAGAAAAAGCCGACAATAATGCCAACACCACCGCTTTTTGGGGTGATTTTTTGGTGAGATGATCGTCTGATGGGAACATCATGAATGCCAACACGAATCATAATTAAGGTAGAGATATAAGATAGGGCAAGAATGGCAATCCCAAGGGGAAGGAACGAAAGATCTGGTAGTTGTGCGTTCATTTATAGCCCCCCCATCTTTAGAATATGCACCCATTCTTCTTTACGGACTGGTGACACAGACAAGCGCGTTTGCTTTAAAAGAGCCATATTCTGCAGTGGTNNGTGGTTCTGTTTCTTTGATGTGTTGTAACGTAACGGGTGTGGGCATATCTTTTTGGGCGGATACATCCACGCATACAAATTTTCCAGATGGGTCGGTTGGATCAGGGTAATGTGTTTTTACAATCTGGATAATGCCGACGATTTCCTTACCTTCGTTCGAGTGATAAAAAAAACCTTCATCGCCGACCTTCATGGATTTCATGAAGTTTCGGGCTTGGTAGTTGCGTACGCCATCCCAGGGTTCACTTTTTACGGATTTTTGCTGTTGCCACGACCACTTATAAGGTTCAGATTTTAAGAGCCAATATTGCTTCATTTATTTGATTTTCCTTAAAATCCCCTATAGGTTAAAAGAGTAAGTTTTTCGGGGGCAATGAATATGACTTTAAAACGAATCTTTGTTTTCGTAGGGTTGTTTTGCATGAGCATCTCTACTGTGCATGCAAACTCAACGTTGGATTCGTGCCAAGCCATATCGCCTTATACTTGCCGTGGTGCCAAAACTTTTCAACATCTTATCCAAGAAGGATGTTTGAATCAAAAAAAATATAAAGCCCTATGTGTGCAAAGTTTTTGTGAAGCAAATTGTGCTGTGTCACCTTGTGCAAAAAGCAATAGAGGAAAGCTTTGTCGGCGTTATTGCCATGATGTGGCTTTATCGGATTCTGCGCTGGAGGCACAAATGAAACGGTGCCTAATCACACAATCAAGGCATCCAAAAAATTTTTCTGTGACAAACAGAAAATCATCCCGCTTAAGTGACTATAAAGATTTTGATTCACTTAAAAAAACATGCAGACAAAGAGACATACTGTTTCATGTGGATGGACTGCGCTTAGGTTCAAGCAGAATTGTTACCATTGCCCATTTTAAGGAAAATATTGATCAGGCCATTCACTTGACAACGATTATTCATCAAATTTTAAGAAAGATTATTCATGGGGAAGAAGTTTCTGGCATCGAAATGCAGGCAAAAATGCATCTTGAACGATCAGATGAGCATGCCCAATACTTTGCTAATGTGACCGATGACTGTGCGCGCCTTTGTCAGAAACTTAGGGATGTTGTTGAGCTTGGCCATGTTCAGGAAAAAGGAAATGACACATTTAATTCTCATCTTTCTCAAGATAGAAAAATACACAAAAAGTTGATGGCCTTGATGGATGCACGTGATCGTTTGTTTTCTATTGATAGTGTCACAGTGCCAGGTGGGGCCGTTGTGCGTATTACAGATTTTATGGAAAATGTACGGCGTGCCACTGAACTATCTTATAATATAAACTACCTTTACATGTCCCTTGGTCAATTCAATGCACTGACACCCGTGGAGAAGGAGCGCTTTTCAGTATCTAACAAGCGTGTGATTACATTTGTGGAAGATGTTTCTGTACTTCAGAAAAAAAATAAATTATTAATTCAAGCCTTAGCTAAGGGTGAGATTTATCACTCTTAAGTCTTAATTGGTTAAAAAGTTGACCAATGCATTATACCCAGATAAAGTTATAGTAATCATTAAATCAGGGTGGTGTTATATGTGTAAAAAAATAAAATCTTTTATTTTAAGTGTTCTTTTTACAGTTTCTTTTTTTGTGCCTGAGACAGTTCATGCAAGTCAGATGCAGCAACAGGTTGTCAATCCTTATACAAGCTCAACAGGGGCACAATATTCAAGGTATACAGGAAAGCGGTCACGTTTTTGCCGACTGATGCGTGCGTCACGATGTAAAACCTTAGAAGGATTCGAAAGGTATCTGCGGAATGGTTGTATTAACGATGAAAACCGAGAAAGCCGCTGTTTACAGGTTTTTTGTGGCACAAATTGTGCAGGCTATCAGGGACAATGTCCTACACCTGGCAGTCGGTTGGCGGAAGCTTGTCAGGCCCATTGTCGTTTTGTAAACTTGGAAAATACTGCCGCCCAGAACCGCTTAAATGCATGTTTCCCAGATGCAATATCAGCAGAACAAGCAAGACGAAAGGCGGCAGGGCGTACATATGATCGTGCAGAATTGCGTGCCGCTCGACAACAGCAACGGGGTAGTGACCGTGAAGCGAAGAGATTAATTAGTGAATTAAAGCGTGTGACAAGCCGTCGGGATGCTTTGTTCCTATCATCGCGTCGCCCACGTTCAACGACGCTTAGACAGTTTGTGACTTACGTTTCGGACGCCCTTGGCCTTACACAAACCATTCAATCAATTCACCAAAGTTTGCAGAATAGCGGCCATAGTCCTGAATTTATGAAGCAAGCCCGAGGCATTGTGAACCAGTCAGACCTTATAGCACAGCAATTTATAAATGAAGTTGGCTTCCTTTATGGTGAAGTTCAAAAATTGCAAGGGGCTTTGCGTGGGCAAGGTCAGATTGTGCCATCGGCGCCAATGCGACCAGTAAGTGATGGATATGTCAATGTGGGTGGAAATGGGTCGCCGCCCAAAGTTCCCCCGCGGATGAGAGGGCCTGTGCCATCAGCCCCCCCATTCTCGCCAACTGTCCCTCCGATGGGCGTGACGACACAAAGACCTGATGGATCCCTTGTGCGTGGAGATGGTTATGTAAACGATCTCCCCCCCCCGTATTCTCGATAATTATCCAAAAACAAGAAAACCTGGCTTCGGCCAGGTTTTTTTATGCTTACTAGTTTGATGGAAAGTGGCTCCCCGAACTGGACTCGAACCAGTGACCCAATGATTAACAGTCATTTGCTCTACCAACTGAGNNACTGAGCTATCGGGGAATAAATTGGTTTTATCAAAACTTATCCAAAAAATCCAGGGGTTTTTGGAGGCCGGGACCGGAATCGAACCAGCGTACAAGGAGTTGCAGTCCTCTGCATAACCACTCTGCCACCCGGCCAAAAGTCTTAAGCCACCATAAAGTCATATTTTAGAAGGGGCGTCAAGGGGCAGACTCTTAGTTGCATTTTGAAAAAGAATTATGCACCATAGGAAAATATATAAAAGGTATGCATGAAACAAAGTTTTAGTATCCATCATCGAAACATGATTAAGCGCCAAATTTTACCACACGGTCTATTTGAAGATCATGTTTTGGATGCTTTTGAGAAAACGCCACGGTCACTTTTTTTACCAGAAGATAAAAAAATAGAAGCTTTTGTTGAGGCGTCCATCGTATTAGACGAGCGGCGTATTGTATANNTATAAGCCGCTTTCTTATGCATTCCTGATGCAGCTTGTACCTGTAGCAAAAGACAAGAATATTATGGTTGTTGGTGGCAGTGTAGGGTATGGAGCCGCATTGCTTAGTTATCAGGGATCTACTGTTTTTTTGCTTGAGTCTGACGATCGCTACAATCAAGTGGCGCAAGAAGGTTTCAAGCGCGCAGGCGTTGAAAACGTTGTGCTGTGCCAGGGCAATATGCGCGACGGTCTGAAGCGACAGTCTCCTTTCTTGTATATTGTAGTCGAGGGAGGCGTTTCCCAAGTGCCTTTATCTTATTTTGAGCAGTTGGAGGAAGGGAGTCCTGGCATATTTGCTGTGACATATGTTGAGGGAAAAGGGGCATACTTCTGTCGTTTTTTTCGAAATGATAAAGGGGTGATCGAGCGTGTTCCTCTTTTTGAAGGAATACAGTTTGAGATGCCTGAATTTAAACAAAAGGAGAAATTTATTTTTTAATGTCGATAGAAATTTCTGTTCAAGATTTTGCGAAAATTGAAAAGCACGCTTTTGTTCTTGATGTGCGTGAGTCTTGGGAATTAAAAAAAGCATCTTTAAAGAAAGTTTTCCATTGCCCTTTGCAAGAGGTGCGCAACTGCATTCATGAACTTCCAAAGGGGCAGCCTGTTTATGTTTTGTGTCATCACGGTGTACGTAGTTTGCGAGCGGCTCTTTATCTTCGGGAAGAAGGGGTTCAGGCGATCAGTATTAGGGGCGGCATTGATATGTATGCGCGTGAAATTGATGCATCTGTAGGGTTTTATTAAACAGCATTTATTCGTAAAAAAAGGGGCCATAAAAGGCCCCTTTTCTTTGGTTCTAGCTGAGAGATTAGAAGCGAAGCTTCGTACCAATCACAACAACTGTACCGTGGTTGTTTCCGTTCAAACCGTCACGCTCACCGTAGATATCTACACCAGATGTTTCAAGACCTGTTGCTGTGGCGATCGCTTGCGCAGGTGCGCGAAGTTTGAAATGGTCAACTTCAGCAAAGGCAACCCAACCTGGGGCAACAACATAGTCTAAAGTCAATGTTGCGATGTCAGCCTTAGCTTTACCACCGATTACTTTACGATCTGTGTGCGTGTAACCTACGCCAACGTTTGCATTACGTGCAAAGTCGTAACCAATACCCACGTCTACACCCTTTGTGTTTGTGTAGCTTGCTGGATCTGTTTGGCCTGCGNNCCGCTGCAAACTGCCAGTTTTGGTAGTCAAAAAGCGTACCAACTTGCCATGCTTTTGTATCGTGGTATGTGTTTTGAGAAGCAAGAGCACCGTTTGTAATGTTATCGCCTCTAGATTTGCCTGTGTGTCCTACGACATACAAACCAAAGTTACATTTTTGGAAGGCCTTGTTGTAAGAACCACCACCGCCGAAGAGGTTCTTAGAATATGGTGCAACGCTGTTGTTGCGCATAGCGCCTGATGAAGTCAATGTTGATCCACGACCTTCACGTCCGCGCAATTTTGTGCTTGGTGTGAAGTCTAAACCGATTTGGAAACCTCTGTATTCAGGAGATACCCAAACAAGTTTTGTTGCTTTGTCGTTTTTCGCCGCAATTGATGGGCGGAAGTCAACACCGCGTGTAAGGTTGATAAGCTTGTCTAGGTCACCAGCTGAACCGCCAAGTCCACCAAGAACATCTGTACCAGAGTACATCATGTTGGATACAACACCTTCTGTGTCACCAAATTTAAAGCTACCAAGCATATCGTGGTTTCCGTATACATAAGCTTCGCTGATACGGTCTTCACCTGTTTTTGCGCGGTCGAATTGAAGTACGCCGACGGCACCATATGTCATGCCGTTTGTTGCTTGTCCACCAACGCTCATTACCAAGTTTCCTTTAGAAACAAAGTTTACAGCTGGGGCGTTTCCTTGAATACGAACTTTTTGGTTTGTTCCAACACCGTACCCGGTGACGCTTCCACCAAAGCTCAAAGTTGGGCCTGATGTCACAGCTTTTCCATTGTCTGCTGAACAGGCTAGCGCAGTTAGTGATGCGCCAACGAAGAGCATACTTTTAAAGATTTTTTTCATAATTCACTCCTAAAAAATCGAAATAATTTTTCCTACTACTATAGGACCCTATTTCAAATGGGGATACAAGGCTTGCGATTACGATATTAAAAACAAGAGAAATGTTGTTGCTTTAGGGCAACATCTTCTTACGGTTGTGGTGCTGGGTATGTACGTGGAAAATCAGAAGGGGCCGGGGGCTTTAAAGGGCCGCGCTTGCCGCATCCGCATATAATACAAAGTAAAAGAAAAAGAAGTCCGATACGCATCATGTTTTTACCATACGCATTTTGATACCAAAATAAAACCCCAAATAATCAAACCAAGGATTTGATTCCATAAAAAAAATTGATAACACGTGTCTGGAGTGAGGTTTTGGGTTTTAGTAATGCGTTTATAAGTCCAAGGTGCTATGAAGACAAGTCCTGCTAACCAAAGAAAATGTTGACCAAGACAAGCAGCAATCAATAGACAAATCAGAAAACTTGCATAACAAAAAAGCGTAAAAGGGCGTGCGTAGGTGTGCCCTATTTTAAGGGCCGAGGATTTCACGCCGTAGACCAGATCATCTTTATAGTCTTGAAAAGCATAGATAGTGTCGTACCCAATTGTCCAAAAAACACACCCCAAATAAAGAAAAATGATTTCATTAGAAAGCTTTGCATGGTGTACAAGCCAACCCATAAGGCATCCCCAGTTAAATATGATGCCAAGAAAGATTTGGGGCCAGTAAGTATAGCGTTTAAGAAGGGGGTAAATGATAATGGGGCCAACAATTAAAAGGCCCATTAATATAACCTGGCCATTAAATTGAAATAGAATGCTGCTTGCAAGCAGCATTTGTGCGCAGAAAAAAAGAAAGGCATGTTGTGTTGAAAGCTGCCCCATGGCAAGAGGGCGCATTTTTGTGCGCTCTACATGGGCATCAAGGCGTTGATCCCAAATATCATTGATGGTGCACCCTGCCCCGCGCACAAGAACAGCACCGATGATAAAAAGTGTAATGTGTTTTATATTGAATGTGGGCGCCCCTAAGCTGAGACCCCATAGAGCGGGTAAGAGGCACAGCCATGTGCCAATGGGACGATGAAGACGCATGAGGTGCAGATATGGCAGAATTTTTTTTAAGAGAGGTTGCGTAAGAGATGTTGGTTGCAATTCAGCCATATGTTAAAACCAAATAAGTGTTATGACGAAAACTGATTCATATAAAACAGCTCCGCGACTTTATGTCCAGCACTCCTTGCACCAAGGTGAGGAGGTGGTTCTTTCTCGGGCGCAGGTGCATTACCTTATAAATGTGATGCGTACCCCTAAGGGGGCATTCATTCGCCTTTTTAATGGTGTGGACGGTGAATGGGTAGGTGCGGTTGAAGGGATGACTAAGCGTGATGTATCTCTTCATCTTAAGGAAAAAATTCGCTCACAAGAATCTTTGCCTGCTGTTGCACTGTTTTTTTCACCAATTCGGAAACATCGGCAAGATTTTTTGATTGAAAAGGCAACGGAGTTGGGGGTTACGGCATTGCATCCCATTTTAATGCACCACACACAAATAAAGGCGATCAAAAAAGACAAAGTTGAGGCACAGGTGGTTGAAGCGAGTGAACAGTCAGAGCGTTTAACAGTGCCTGATGTGCATGCGCTTGCTTCTTTTAAAGAGATGTTGGCATCTTGGCCAAAGAATATGCTGCTTTATGTGGGATGCGCCCGTCAAGCATGCCCATCTTTGTTATCAATTGCCCAAAAGGAACCTGTGTCATCTATAATGATTGGCCCTGAAGGTGGGTTTTCTTCAGAGGAGCTTAAGCTGTTGGCAGCAGAACCGTTTGTTCGCTTTTTTAGCTTAGGTAGTGGGGTGTTGCGCGCAGAGACAGCAGCCCTTTCTACGTTGGCTTTGTTGAATGGCTGCCGGGTGAAGGAATCATGATTAAGCAAGTCATTATTACTAAGCTATCAAAAGTCTTTGAGCCGATTTTATTAGAAGTGGTTGATCAGTCAGAAGCCCATGCTGGGCACTATCCAGGTGCTGCAGCGGGGGAAACGCACTTTAAAGTAACGCTTGTTTCTGCCTTATTTGAGGGGAAGCCCCTTGTCGAGCGACATCGATGGGTGCATCGGGTGTTAAAGGATGAAATTCCTAAAATCCATGCCTTGTCTCTTGATCTTAAACCTTCTCTTTAGACAGCATTGCACATTGTGTTTTTTAAGAGAAACACAGAAGAATCTCTTAAATCATCTTGAGTCTTGGGCCAAGACTCTTTATCATCCACCCGTATTATAGATTATTTGAGAGAAAATGACGGATCTTCAAAAACTTTCCAATGCCATTCGCGCCTTAAGTATGGACGCGGTTGAAAAAGCACAATCAGGCCACCCGGGTATGCCTATGGGGATGGCTGATGTGGCCACAGTATTGTTCGCTAAATTTTTAAAATTTAACCCGAACGANNGCCCGACAGAGATCGATTTGTTTTATCGGCAGGCCATGGGTCGATGCTATTGTATAGCTTGTTATATCTGACAGGCTATAAGCACATGAGCATCGAAGATATCAAGGCCTTTCGTCAGTTGGGGGCAAAAACAGCCGGGCACCCTGAATATGAACCTGACTTAGGCATTGAAACCACCACGGGCCCCTTGGGGCAAGGGTTTGGTAATGCTGTTGGAATGGCTTTGGCAGAACGGGGCCTGCGGGCCCGTTTTGGAGACGCCCTTTGCCACCATAAAACCTATGTCATGGTAGGGGATGGGTGCTTGATGGAAGGGATTGCCCAAGAAGCCCTTTCTTTTGCGGGCCACCAAAAACTGAATCATTTGGTCGTTTTATTCGATGACAACGGCATCACGATTGATGGAAAAACAGATCTTTCCACATCGGAAAATCATATCAAACGTTTTGAGGCCAATGGTTGGGCAACAGAATCAATCGATGGCCATGATTATGGGGCGATTGAGAAAGCGCTTAAAAAGGCACAAACATCAGATGCCCCTGTTTTTATTGCGTGTAAAACAATCATTGGGTATGGCGCTCCTACAAAGCAAGGATCAGCTAAGGTGCATGGTGCCCCTTTGGGAGAGGATGAAATTCAAGGTGCGCGTGAG
The DNA here is from genome assembly GCA_002426825.1 of Holosporaceae bacterium UBA5542. GTDB lineage: Bacteria > Pseudomonadota > Alphaproteobacteria > UBA7879 > UBA5542 > UBA5542. The sequence goes on along the minus strand of DINK01000034.1, from coordinate 1,081 downwards.
CGCTTGAACTGGCCTTATCCACCTTTCGAGGTGCCGCAGGATGTTTTAGAAGCTTGGCGTTCGATGTGGAAAAGAAACCAAGAAGCCTATCAAAAGTGGCAAAAAGGCTTAGAACAAAAAGCGCCCGAAGATAAGGCAGCATATCAGCAACATACCCAAAAGAGTGCCCCTGACATTGAGAATGCTGTTCAAACTTTTTGTGAAAGCATTGCCCAAGAAAAACCCCGTGTGGCCACCCGTAAAAGTTCAGAACGGGTGATTAGCTTTTTACACGGCGCCTTACCCAATTTGTTAGGCGGATCGGCTGATTTGACGGGATCTAACAATACAAAAGGGTTAGCAATGACCCCTATTATGCCAGAAACGCCAGAGGGGTCTTATGTGTATTATGGCATTCGTGAGCATGGCATGGCAGCCATGATGAATGGTGTTGCTTTGCATGGGGGATATATTCCTTTCGGGGGAACATTCCTTGTGTTTTCTGATTATTGTCGGCCATCAATACGCTTGTCGGCCTTGATGGAGCAGCGGGTTATTTATGTGATGACTCATGACTCTATAGGATTAGGTGAGGATGGACCAACACACCAGCCAATCGAACATTTATGGGCACTTCGTATGATTCCTAACTTAAATGTATTTCGTCCCGCTGATACGATTGAAACAGCCGAGTGTTGGGCGGCTGCGTTNNGCTGCGTTAAGTCACTTAAAAACACCGTCTGTTCTTGCGTTGACGCGACAAAGCTTGCCAACAATCAGAACCGCATCAGAAGAAAACTTATCGGCGAAAGGTGGATATATTTTGAAAGAGAATGATGGCGCGGATATAACGTTGATTGCAACTGGATCTGAAGTAGTACTGGCCCTAGAGGTGATGGAGCTTTGCCAACAGAAAGGGCTGAAAGCACGTGTCGTGTCGATGCCTTGTGTTGATTTGTTCTTAAGGCAAACCCAGGCGTATCAGAGTGAAGTTTTAGGCAATGCACCGCGTGTCAGCATTGAAGCAGGGCGAACAGATCCATGGCACCGAATTGTGGGTGACCAAGGTCTTGCAATTGGCATTGACACATTTGGTGCATCA
>DINK01000009.1:235-8188 GCA_002426825.1 Holosporaceae bacterium UBA5542 | reverse complement strand
CTTAAGCGATAATTTTAGCGACGACGCCGGCACCGACAGTACGGCCCCCTTCACGAATCGCAAATCGAAGCCCTTCACTCATCGCTACAGGCGCTATCAACTCAACATCCATCGTGATGTTGTCTCCAGGCATTACCATCTCTGTCCCTTCAGGCAACACTACTTGTCCTGTCACATCCGTTGTCCGAAAGTAAAACTGTGGACGATAGTTCGAGAAAAACGGTGTATGACGTCCACCTTCTTCCTTCGACAAAATATATGCTTCACACTTGAACTTCGTGTGCGGCTTCACACTTCCAGGCTTACACACAACCTGTCCACGCTCCACATCTTCCCTCTTCGTTCCTCGAAGAAGAAGCCCAACGTTGTCTCCTGCCTCACCACTATCAAGTAGCTTACGGAACATCTCTACGCCTGTAATCGTTGTCTTCTGTGTGTCACGGAGCCCCACAATCTCACACTCTTCTCCAACCTTTACAACACCCGTCTCAATACGTCCCGTCACAACCGTTCCTCGTCCTGAAATCGAGAATACGTCCTCAACTGGCATCAAGAATGGCTTATCAACCTCTCTCTTCGGCTGTGGAATATAACGGTCAACTTCCGCCATCAACTTCAAAATAGCTTCCTTACCTAACTCGGGGCTCTTGTCTTCCAATGCGCACAATGCAGATCCACGCACCACTGGAATATCATCTCCAGGAAAATCGTAACTGCTTAACAATTCACGCACTTCCATCTCTACCAAGTCCAACAACTCAGGGTCATCTACCATGTCGCACTTGTTCAAAAACACACAAATCGCAGGCACACCTACCTGACGCGCCAACACAATGTGCTCACGTGTCTGGGGCATCGGCCCATCTGCTGCGTTCACAACCAAGATCGCTCCATCCATCTGTGCCGCACCGGTGATCATGTTCTTCACATAGTCTGCGTGACCCGGACAGTCAACGTGCGCATAGTGACGATTCTCTGTCTCATACTCTACGTGAGCCGTCGAAATCGTAATCCCTCGTGCCTTCTCTTCAGGTGCCGCGTCAATCTGATCATACGCCTTAAACTCGGCTCCACCCTGCTCAGCCAATACCTTGGTAATCGCTGCTGTCAACGACGTCTTCCCATGGTCAACGTGGCCTATCGTCCCTATATTACAGTGCGGCTTCTTCCTCTCAAACTTCTGCTTTGCCATCTCTCTCTTCTCTTTCTTTCGTTACCTTCGTTAAAGCGCCTAAACGCCCCTACAATAAAAATGCACACTATCACAGCACTTCTCAATGCAATGCTACCAAGTGCCCTGTGCGAAAATGGAGCGGGTGATGGGGATCGAACCCACACAGCCAGCTTGGAAGGCTGGAACTCTACCATTGAGCTACACCCGCACAATCAGGGTGGTGGAGGGAGTAGGATTTGAACCTACGTACGCATACGCGGGCAGATTTACAGTCTGCTGCCTTTAACCACTCGGCCATCCCTCCGGATAAATAAGGCGTAAGGCAAATGAGATAAATCACCTCGTACACTTATTCCACTCCTAATCGGGAATAGGATATTTGGAAAAAAATGTCAACTGTAAACCCAGTAATTTATTTCTTAAAAAAGCCTAAAACGCCGTCAATTATTTGGTTTTGAACAGACTCTCTTAAATAACCATGAATCGGCAAACTAATCACTGTATCCGAAAGTTGGTCTGTATTTTCCAAGCAACGATCTAAAAGGCCATACCGATAAACGCGTTGCACATGCAAAGGGCGCTTATAGTAAATTGCCGTTGGAATACCCAACCCTGTCAAATGATCCTGCAATACATCTCTCTGTTTTGCGTGCTTCACGCGAACCGTATACTGTGCCCAAACAGAAGTCCGCTCTTCAGAAATATGGGGCACATGCACTACTTTTGACAAAGCCTCATTGTAAATATCGGCACTTTTTTGACGATTTTCAATTTCGGCCGGAAAGATTTTTAATTTTTCAAGAAGAATGGCTGCTTGAATTGTATCAAGTCGGCCCGTTAACCCCAAACTTTCAATAGATGCGGGATTGACCCCATGGCCATGTACACGAATATTTTCAAGTCGCCTTTTTAATTTATCATCATGAACAAAAATAGCGCCACCGTCCCCATATGCCCCCAAGGGCTTGGCCGGGAAAAAGCTTGTGGTTGCTGCAAGCCCAAATTGCAATGTTGACTTCCCTTTATAAAGTGCCCCACAACTTTGCGCTGCGTCACTGATAACCCACATATCATGATTTTTTGCAACAGCTGCAATGGCATCATGGTCAGCCGGCTGCCCAAACAAATCTACAGAAATCACACCAGCCAATTTTAATTCTTTTTCTTGGGCTACCTTGATCGCTTTCTTCAAATCAGCAGCATCCATGTTAAAGGTGTCTACGTCTACATCCACAAAAACAGGGGTGGCACCACGCAAGGCCACAACTTCAGCCGTTGCAATATAAGTAAACGCCGGCACAAACACTGCATCCCCAGGTCCCACACCTAAATCAATCAGCAACATGGTCAGTGCGTCTGTGCCGTTCGAGCAACCCAACACATACTGTACGCCAGTAAACTTTGACAAGGCCTGCTCAAACTCTTCACATTCGGGGCCAAATCCATATCGACCATGATCAAGAACTCTCTGAATAGCTCGATCAACCTGAGGGCGAATGACACGCTGCTGTGCTTTTAAATCAATAAAGGGAATTGGAGTATGTGATTTTGTCAAAATTATTCTCTTTCATTTTTGCCCTGGCGCGTCCGAGAGGATTCGAACCTCTGACCTTTGCCTCCGGAGGGCAACGCTCTATCCAGCTGAGCTACGGACGCCCAATCTGTTACTTACACATATAGCAAAAATAGGGCCAATCTATGAGACGAATTCTGACAATTAATGTTTCAAATTGTGAATCAGTTACGCTGTAAACTATGAAACTTATAAAATTATGTAAACACAAAAATTTTAAATCGTGCAGCCAAGTGATATAACTGCATGGTAATGAAAATGATTTCAAAAACAATTGTCACTATGTTTGGCCTAGGGTTATTCCCAAAGGCGCCAGGCACCATGGGGTCACTTGGCGCTGTCTTGATCTGGGCACTGGTCCACTATCTTTGGGCCACACCCCTCACCGCCTATGCTTTAATTGGGGGCGCCTTTATTTTAAATTTTATTTTTGTGCCCTTATACTTAAAGCACACAAAGAAAAAAGATCCTCAAGAAGTTGTTATTGACGAAGTTTTGGGACAGTGGATCGCTCTTATTGGCACGGGCTCCAATCCGCTCTTCATCCTGCTTGCATTTATCTTATTCCGCGCCTTCGATATCTTTAAGCCTTGGCCTATCCATAAAATTGACGCACTTGGCGGCAGTCATTTCAAAAACACAATCAGTGTTATTTTCGATGACGTTGCCGCCGGTCTGTGTGCAATGATTCTTATTTATCTAAGCAGCATACTCTTGCAAAGCAATCTTTAGCCTTGAAATAGGCCTCGGTTCTGTGCCTCAAACTCTGACCAAAGCTTTGTTAGGCCCGCCTGCACGGACACAACCTTTTCTTCGCTTGTTACATTTTCAGGAACAGAAAATGCGTCACCATAAACAAACTTAAGCATCCGGGCTTCATCCGCATAAAAGCGAGAGTAGTATGCATCAACATTAAAATTGGGGTCATAAGAGTAAGAGTCCGGGTCACTATTGGGTAGCGATCCTTGTCGGTGTTCCTGTCCCAGTTTAACCAAACCATAGAACTTCTGTGCATCTGTCATATTATCGTCCATTAACACACCAAAGAACACGTCTGATCTCGCCAATTCATGCATCAAGACAAACAAACCAATTTGATTTACACGAGATTTATTTTCATGCACCTTGCCCAATACACCTTTAATTTTGTTCCAGCGGGCATTTGCTTGCGCCCAATCCATACTTTGCGCAGTCAAAGCTCTTAAATAATCTCTCACAAAATCATCAAAGTGAGAAAATTCATGCTCAAAAAATGCAGAAGCATAGGGGTAGAAGTCTCCATGAGGCCCCTTGCCTACATTCATATCAAAAGCAAGCGCAGATATGAATAAAGGATAATTGCGTCCTAAATAGTTATTATTAAAACGATCATATGAAAAACCACCATCCCGATGACATAGAATCGCCTCACATCCGAATCCAGGCGCCACATAAATCTTCTCATCACTATAGGGGCTGTCATCTATATAGAAACTTTCTGGGCGCCAAGTTGAAAGATTTTTCCACTTCCCTTCCAACCAATGCGGCCGAGAGTAAATACTTACTTCTGTAAAAAATCCTGTAGATTGCTCTGCTTCAGCAACAGCTGTGAAAAATACAGACAGCTGGCTTGCAATACACTTTAATTGCGCAACCGTCATAGATTCCTTTGCCACCATTGGAGCAACCTGCCCCCATAGATGCCTTAAGTCACCTTGTAGCTCTTCAAAAGCCGCTGCCTGAATAACTGACTGTTTCTCTCCAAGCATTTGAGTAGCAAACCGATAAAAATTCTCGACAAGAGGTGACAAACCTGGAACAGGCGTCTCTAAAGGATGTACAGTTGCCCCGCCACCAACGGCATCATAAGCTGCCACATAGGCGTCTTGTTGCTGCTGTACAGTCCATACAGGCCCTGTTGGCACAGAGAAAGCATCTACCTTTTCTGATTGAGCCCCTGCAACCGCCGACACAGGTCGTGCATACGCTTTTGGATCAAATTGCTCTGCCTGCTCCGCAGCAAAGCCTAATGAATAAAAAACAAATAAAAATAAATATAAAAATCTCATAAAAAGCTCCTTTTCCACCTATATATGGAGAAAATCATATTTTTCAATATAATAAGAAAATTAATTACTAGATTTTATTTTTTTATTCTCTTAATGCAATTACGATACTTAATCGCACTAACAACTCGGCATTATAGTAGATTTAACAATTTTCTGGTTGAGGTCTTACTGATTTTGTCCAAGAAATAAATCCACATTTCTATCATAAAATTCCTGCCAAAACTGGCTTATGCCGCCAGCAACCAGGTTGGCTTTTATAGTAACTGCACAACCAGCCAATATTGATGCCATAACACCCCTATCTTCCGTCATCAAGCCAGGTTGCATCGTACACTCTACGCGTTGGCCACGGAGCTTTATTTGTAATATCTACCATTGCGTGTGCAAATTGCTTCAAAGCACCACCCTCTGTGGCGCCCCTCCTTGACACAGAGTTTGTCTCCAGAAGACGTGAAACGCTGTCATACATATTCATCCCAAAGTTATTGATATCAAGCCAACTATGGGATTTTTGAACACCATCGACACTATTTTTCCGCCAACCAGAAAGAACATCTTGTTCTACACCGTGCAAAGAATCAAAAAAAATGCTAATTGAGCATCGATTCTTTTTAAGTCAAGAATAGTTAACCCTCGGGCTTTAAAAGGGCAGAAACACCCTTCCAAAGATCATTTAAACTCTTTAAATGTGTATCATTTTCTCTATCAAGAACAACCTGATGGGCAAATCCATATTGCATTTCAACAACTACATTCAACCCCGGAAAGCGTGTTGTGCTGGGTTCAATTTTTTCCCACGCAACCGTTTTTTAGGTTGAAACAAACATATCAAACTGGCCTTGAAGATTAGTTTTTTAGCCACAGGCAAAAGAGATTCTTGTCCATCCACATTTACATGACAAGCATGAACCGATAAAAACCACCCAAACAAAAAAAGAATTACTTTAGATTTAAACTTCATTTTGACTTTCCTTTCAGTCGGTCCCTTTCTCAGAGATGGGAACCGCCGAACAGAATTTCAAAATTGATGGGTAGATTCAAACAAAGCAAGAAAATACACGACGCAGAGGCGTATAGTGTGGGAAAGGTTTGCTTGTTGATGAATATATAGTTTTGGATTTTTTTAAGTTGGATAAATAAAACTTTTTATTTCTTCTTCTTTTCTTTAACGTAGTTGCGGTATTTAATAACACCAACAACAGTCAGAATCAGAAATATAAGACCCGCGCCTAAGTACACTTTATACTTGTCAAAGTCTGCAATAATCACATCCAGCGCCATCGCAAAGGTATAGCCCAAATATGCCACAACCACTGCCCAAATTAATGCTGAAACAGAAACAAGTAAAGCATAACGCTTCCATTCAATACGGCTGTTTCCCACAATAATAGGGGTCACTGTCCGCAACCCATACACAAAACGGAAGCTCATAATGAATAGATTGTCATATTTATGGATAAGGTCACTAACTTTCGAAATACGTTGATGCCAAGACGGGGAAAAATTTAACAGGCGCTTTCCAAAAGTGCGCCCAATGAAAAACAAAAGGTTATCGTGAAGCAACGCCCCCAAAAAAGAAATAAGCATAACAAGGTGCACGTTCATATACCCATGAAACGCAGCACCGCCTGCTAAAAGAAGCACCATCTCTCCTTCTAACAAAGCTCCTAAGATCACAATCCAGTACTTATACCTGTGAAGAAGACCTAGNNAGAACTGACTATCTGCCAATGACTTAAGCAAGATCAGAACATGATCTATATACGCCCAGAAACTCGTTGCAATGTCAGAAGCCCACTCCATAAAAATTCCTTATTAGGCGCGCTCTAACATGTCCTCTGTTTCTTCCGCCACATCCTGTGATGCAGCAGCAGCCCCACCTGGAATCATGCCCAGCGCATTCAGGTATAAATCTAACATCTCTTCCTGTGCTTGGCGATCGTCAAAGTCTATTTTTCTAATTTTGACTACTGAGCGAAGGGTTTTTACATCATATCCATTGGCACGTGCTTCAGCATAAACTTCTTTAATATCAGACGCTAAGCCTGCCTTTTCCTCTTCAAGACGCTCGATGCGCTCAATAATAGATTTTAATTGTTCTTTGGAAACACCACCAACATATGACATAAAATAACCAATCCTTTTTTAAGGAAAAGTAAGTTCTTTATCGACCTATTGTCAAGAAAATGTATGTATTTTAAAATGCAGGTATGTAGAAATTTTTCAAAAAGACTTTACTATTCATCATCATCTCCCTCTTCATCACCACTTACCTCTCCCCCAACATATTCTTCTTTCCAGCGATCAATGTAAACAAGCTTATCAGCCGTAAGAAGCGTGCCAGAGTTTCCTTCTTCTTTGGTACCACCATATGTATGAATGCCACAAACAACAAACTCACCCGGGGAAACCTCTTTTAAAACAGGCGCCCCACTTTGACCCCCATAAGTATCTAAAAAGTAATAGATTTGGCTATCCGTCATCTTACCAGCCAAACCACTCATGTGGTACATGTCTTGACCACTTAGCTGTTTAAACCTTGGCCGTTCTTCTGCCGAAGATTCGTCGTGAATAATTGCTGGATACCCTACTACATGCAGCAACTTCCCTACTAAGTCTTCTTCAGAAAAAATTTGATAAGGAAGGTGTCCCGTTTGATCACCTATCGGCTGATCAATGATAATAAGGCCGAGATCACACCCTTTATATTCTTCCTCACTGCCTAAAACATACCCTGGATGCACAACAAATGTTACAGCCTCCGCTTCATGAGGAATCACATCACCCGTACGACCAGGATAAACCCGCACAACAGAAGGGCCTGTACTATAGGCCCGGTAAAATAAATTGTGGGCCGCAGTCAACACATGATACTTATCTATCATAACACCACTGCCAACATAAGTGCGCACAACCTCATCTTTATCGTCTAAAAGATCCATTTCAAGTTTTACAATTTTGGGATAAAAAGAATCGGTTGCCTGGCTAATATGCTTATATTTTGCACCAATAACAAAGTTTTCTGCAACAGCCCTGTCGTCCCCAGCAAGATGTACTTGTTCTCGGCACTTTTCATCATGTGCTGGTGCAGACATCTTAGTACTGGTTGTTAAAAGTTTTTCTGGAACAGAAGAAGCTCGAGGCCTTCCACGTCTACT
>DINK01000009.1:0-202 GCA_002426825.1 Holosporaceae bacterium UBA5542 | reverse complement strand
AATTCCATTATACAAAATGGATAAAAAACAAATAAAAAAAAGTAAAAATTTATATACTTTTCTTAACAAGCCTCTTACCCCCAAAATATTATTTTTAATATTTTATTTATTTAATGATATTTTATTATTTTTTATTTAGTCAATAAGTATTTGAATCATATGAATTAAATAAATAATAAATATATGAGGCTTAATTATTAAA
>DINK01000049.1 GCA_002426825.1 Holosporaceae bacterium UBA5542 | reverse complement strand
TGGATCACCTCCTTTCTAAGGAACGTCGTGAAAGCGAGTTTATCTCGACTTTCGCTCTAGATCTCATCTAGAGAATACGACCCAAGCCACTGTCTGCTTTTCTTTTCTAACATTTCAATTCTTTCTGTCGGCGCCTTGCTTGACACGCAAAATCTTCCTTATATCAATACAATCCATTCCATTCCTTTAGATGTTTATATGATCCTATATTCGCGATTTTCCTTATTCCTTTTTGTCTTATTCTTTTTATTACTTCCCCCAGCTTGTCTGGCTTTTGCATCTGCTTCTGAAACGGCACACGTTACCGACGCAGAACCTTATGGCTTTAATTTTCACAGTCTCCGGTTTCATCGACTGGCCACTAATAAAATTTATTTCGAGGCAAAAAGACGGCAAGCCGCTGCGCAGAGTGCCCAGGCAGCCACGGCGAATGCTGGTGAAGAGGCAGAGTCAGGTGCACTTGAAGATGCTATGGCACATTTAAAAGTTGGCGCAGAGTGTCAACAGAGTGAGTCTGCTGATGAGACACCAGTAGATATACATATTTTTGATGCAGGGTGTGGGGACGGTTCTTTTGCACGCTCTCTATTAAATTTTTATCCCGAAGGTGGTGATTTTCCAATTCATTATGTGGGTGCAGATGTGCGGGAAGACTATCGCTTTATCCGTGATATGAAGAAACGGCTGAAAAAGAAGAAAGCTTCTTCTGGGCATACTTTTTCATCGGCCCCAAAAGGGGATGGGAACTTTTTCCTTTACTTAAACGACCCCAAACATTACGACACACTTGATGTGGTGTCTGCTATGATGGTGTTGCATTATGTTTCACCATGGAATTTACCCCATGCCCTCAATTTAATTCATCGGGCATTGAAAGACGATGGTATTTTTGTGGGGACAGTGAAACAAGAAAAACCATCTGTAAGGGCGCATTTGAAGGATGGTCCAGAATCAAGTTTATTCCCTACTTACCGTAATATCATAGAGGGGAATGGAGTGACGAAAGATCTATTTCTCCATAAGGTGTTGAGTATAGGAAAACGCAAGGACGGTCTTTTAGTAGACGCATATACGCCAAAATCATTGAGAGCATTGCTAGAGACATTTGGTTTTGATGTGCAGCTCTGTATGTCTTTTGAAGATACAGTCGATCACCCTCAAAAGAAAGGCTATACTTTTAAATATGTAGGTTTTGTGGCAAAAAAAAGACAAAAGCCAAGCGCTGATGACGCACAGACGGAGGAAGAGCAATTAGATGCCGCTATTATCAAAGCTAGAATCGAGGCATATAAAGCTGAAGCGGAGTATATTCGACATAAAATTTTTAGTCTTTTTGAGTTTGGAGGGTGGCACTTGCCATCAGAATGGCGCGAATTTGCTGATTTGTGGAAGGATAAGTTAGCCCGCGACTTAGAGGCGATGCGGCAGAAGAGGCAATAGCCTAGTGGTTCTTCTTGTTTTTGGAGTGTGCCCTTAGGGTTGCCCGCTTTGGCACGCATTTAGAACTTGTTTTTATGAAGTGGTGTCTGTAGGGTGTGACCGTAAAGATAATTCTTAAGGGTACCGATCATGAAGATAATTCTTATTGCAATCATAGCGGGGGCGTGGATGACTCAAGCAGCATTTTCATCATTACAAAGTCACGGCGAAGTGGCCGAATTTGATATGGCGGCTGCGCAAACCCGCATCAGAGAAACTCATAATGAAGCAACATCTGGGGGTGTTTCCCTTGAANNTTGTTGCGCAACAAAGGCCTGAATGGCAATTGGACAGATTATGTGATTCGTCGCGGCCCCTTAGAGGCAAATCTTTCCCCCCTGGAACATTTTTTCATTCATGAAGCCCCCGTTGTGTTAGCTACACGGGAACGGGCGGGTATTTTTAAACAAAAACTGCAGGCATTTGTTCGTGCGGGCGTGCATATGGCATCTTTGCCTTGTGGTGTGATGGATGACTTGCTGAGCCTTGATTTTAATGGTGTGGCGGATGTTACGCTGACAGGTGTTGATTTAGATCAGGAAAGCCTTGATCTTGCAGCCAAACGTAAAGAGGCTGTCATGGGTGCATCTGATGCAGTGCGGGTAAATTTTGTGCAAGAAGATGCCTGGGGACTGACGGCAACAGGGACGTATGATGTGATTGCTAGTAATGGGCTGAATATCTATGTCGATGACGCAAAAGCCCAAGCATTGTACGCGCAACTTCTGAAGGCACTGAAGCCCGGGGGTGTTCTGGTGACCAGTTTCTTAACCCCACCGCCCATGCTAGATACAAATCCTCCTTGGAAAATGGATCAGTTGGACGGGGGTGTGTTCGCCAAACAAAAGGCCTTGATGCAAGNNTCAGTGGACACATTTCCGTACGGAAAAAGTGATGATGCAGCATCTTAGTGCTGCAGGGTTTATGGATGTTGGGGTGACATATGATTCAAGAGGGTTGTTCCCAACGGTTATTGCGTATCGTCCCGAGATAACGTTCGTTGTGGAAAGGCAAGAAAAGTAAAGGGCAGCGACAGCATAAAGAGATAGTTGGTAAAGTAAATATACCGCGGTACAGCCGCCAAAGAAAAGATAAGCAATACCAATAAAAGCATTGTGCCCATGCCGCCCATGAAAAGAAGGGTGCGTGCGGCCCCACGGGTGCGTGTATGCTTTCCTAGAACAAAGAAAAAGAGCTGAAATGGCAAAATGAATATGTATGCGATTAACTTCCCCAAGGGTACTAAGTAGGTACTGATAAAGTTATCTTTCCCCAGTTTTTGATCAAGCCAAGCTTTGCCAGGGGCCCCAAACAAAATGCCTTTTTGCCAAATGCTCAACCGATGGGCCATGTACGCAGTGGGGTGCGCTCTGATGGCTTGCCACCAGGCACCTTGAATGGTTTTAAGTTCAGCATCTGTCACAGGGGCACGGAAAGGGGCGTTATTGCCCGTAATGAGGGGTTCCCACTCGAAGGAATAGGCGTTTTCAATATTGGCAACAGTGACTTGGTTTTTATGAAACACTTTGGGCATTAAGACGGTCTTTGTGCGAACGCTCATCCCTGCAAGGTCATAAATTTTGACATACTTCCATGAATTCGAACTGCCTTGTCCTTGATTTGTTACTAAATACTGATTGGTATGATGAATCAATATAATGAATAGGGCGGTAAGGGGAATTGCTTTCAGAAGTGCGGGCCACATTTTAAAACGCCCCTGAACCAAAGTGTACCACCACATTACAAAAGGCAAAATGAATTGGGCTTGATATTTCACCGCTGTGGCATAAAAAAGAAGACAGCCTAAAAGAAGAGAGGCCTTTCGGGAAATGGTTTCTTCTTTGATTGTTTTTAACGCCAAATAAACACTGATTAGCCCATATCCATTATGAAGCCCGCATAACAAGCCACGTGTGGAATAAGGGGAATGCACAGCACGTAGTAATGGAGGAGCTTACTTTTCTGGGGGGGGGTGAGAATCTTGAATGCCAAAATGTAAAGGGCCGACCAAATAAGGCCCAAGTTGATAAGGTACATCAACAGGGGGCCTTTTACGATAAGGTCAAGATAATGCCACAGATACCCCATAAGTGGGGGGTGGTGGTCACTATATTGATGGGCTTGTGCTTGGGCATAGATTGAAAGTGAATCTGGGGAAAGCTGGCCTGGGTAGAAGAAAAATAAAAAAGCTAAAGGCAGCCCAAAAAATAAAATGTATGATGAGAAAGTGAGAGAGGGCTTTGTAATACGCGTCATTTTTTTGTGATGTTAACGGTTGAATAAAACAAGAACTATAGAAAAATTGCGCACAGAAAAAAATTGATTCTTCTGCGCCCTACCGCATATCGCGAAGTGAATCGAGCTTTCGTGTGGCTTTAATGACTTTTCGAGTGGTTGGAGAGTTGCTGGGGGTTGCCGGAGATGCTGACACTGATGCAGGTGATGGTGGGCAGGGCTGAGCGCTGCTAGAGGCAGCTTCTGGAGCAGCGGCTTGGGCTTCTAGTGCTTGTGTAGCAAGACGGAACTTTCGCTTTATATTATTATCTTCTTTTAAAAGTTCTTCTAGGGTTTCGCCACGCCATTTCCAGTAAGCATTCCGGAAGAGTGCAAATTCATTTCGATCAATTAGGGAAGGGTACCCTCGTCTATAATGTAGATATCGGCTGAGGCGTGTGTGTGTGCTGCCAAAAAGCTCCATTAAAAGACCGTCTTTTTGATTGACGTGATGCAAATTAATGCGGCGTCTATCAGGGCCAATGGGCGATTTCCCAAGGCGCATTCTTTCAATGTTTGTTCTGCCTTTTTCATCTTTTAAGTTGGGATCTATGTCGATTTGTAAGATGGCCTGTGTGTGGTCGTCATCTGTGCTTTTTGCATACGGATTGTAAAACACAACGCGTTGAAAGTGCATTTCATCGCCAACACTGATTTTGCGCACAGCGGCCTTTAGTACTGTGTGAGTGTTGAGGGGGGTGAAGCCCACGTCTTCTTTGGTTGAGTGGGCAATGTGTGCGCGTAGATATAGGACAAAGTCTTGTATGGCTTGTCGTTCGCGAATAACTTTATCAATAGTGTGTCCCGGCGAATTGGGCTCTGACGGCCTGTTTTTTTTCTTAAGAGGTTTTGTTTCTTGGTCTTCAGGTAAATTTTCTGTTGCGTCAAGAATGCGTTGGGCAACGGGTTGTTGACGGGTGGATTTGTTTAAGGCCTCTTCAAGTGTGCAAGATTTTGAACTTGTTAAGTAAAATAAAGTAAATATTAATAAATAAATGTATTTCATCGCAAAAACATACTTATTTAATATTGTTTAACTAATACTAAATACAGAACAAGCATTATGCGAATATTGCATAGATATGTTTTTTTTGTTTTTAAGATGGTGTTGTCGGTGATTTAAACAATAAGTGGTTCGTGCAGTTTGTATGCTGAATGGCCCTGATGCGGCTGCGCTTCGAGAAAAAGTGTTTGAAAAATAGCAACTTTGAGTTTATGTGTGTTTTGATTAAATATTATTAGGTGACTATTTATGAGAATATTATTTTTTATTTTTCTTTTACTTGTTGAAATTTCTTTTAGTTCTGGGGTTAGCGAAGATATTCCTGGGCCCCGTTGGTTGACAGCTAAATCTGGTGTAATTTTTCCCGAAGCGGAAGCTTTGCATGCCAAATTTTCGACCGATTCAGAAGCGCGCTTTACACACGATCCGCACCTTCTTCCTAAGATAAAAGGTGTATTTGGGCATGTGCAAACCGTTTTTTCGGACACTGCAGATTTGATAGCGCCTTTTGAGGAAGTTCTTGGTCATTTTGTGGCAGCAAAAGCGCTGACATGGGATGTGCAAACCCTTATACATTTAGCCCTTGCACGTCGTTTGGATGACACCCCTTTTCCTGAGGTATTGGGTGAATTTGAGGAAACAGCAGAAGTGTTACTGCTGTTAGAGGTTTTACCAAAAATTTCTTCACCTGTGGAAGCCCAGATTTTTACAGCACAGCTTACTAAAAGGTTGAGAGAGTTTAACAGTTTACCTGCATTAGTTGTTTTTTCTGACCAGTCATCGGTGATGGGGGTGCATACTCTTCTTCAAAGTTTTGTGGTGCATGAGGTGGCCCCTGTTGTGATTTCCCTTAAAGGGGGCACTGTGCATGGGGGGCTGGTTCAAGGTTCGTTTGCAACAGCATTCCATGACTTTTTGCATGGAACAAAGTATGCAAACGTTATTTTATCAACACCTTTTGCCGATAAGATGTTGCCCCAAGTCAAAGCTCATGTGGCCACATTAAAACCATCTAATCCTGAATCAGTTATGGAAATTGTGCAGGCGCACTTAATGCTTCACGAAGCCATTGTTGCTTTTAAAGGTGGCAGAGGGAAAGCATTAGATAGATAGGGGCCACTTAAACAAATTACTCTTTTTCAGGCACGGAGCCTTTTGATGGATTTGGATGGCCGTAAGAAAGAATTTCTAGATGAGCAATACACACAAACGTATTTTGCTGACAAGATCATAGAAGCTTTGACAGATGAAAAAGACGAGTTTTCATACTTGAGTTATTTGCGTACATTTAGAGTGCTTGGTGAAGGTGAGATGGTTGGGCGGGAAGACGTAGAGGTTGAAACAACGCCAACGACGATTCGGATTGTGTGTGCGAAGTTGGGTATGGACGGAACATTTGACGTTCAATGGGAAGTTGCTGAGAGTAAAGGCATAAACACGCGCATGAATTATCAGATTCATGTTTCGCCGAAAGTTTTTGGAGGTGAAATGGAGGAATCGATACCTATTGGGATCTGGCTTTTTGATGGGTACCTTTTTATCCCGGATCCAAAAATTTCTCGCCAAAATATGTCTGACTATGCGTGGCTTGGAAAACAACTTGGTTTTGTTGAGGCGGGGCGTAACCTTAAAGAAAACCCCCTTAGTGACGTGGAGATGCTTGATCTTGTCACAAGAATTATGGCAGAAGACACACCTCTTCTACGGTTAGACCCCTCTGCTGCGGGCTAGATAGCTTCTTGGAGCTTGGTGGCGAGGTGCAGCCAGTTTTGCGCTTCGCCATCAAGGCCGTCTTCCATTCCCCAAGATGCACCTAACACACACCCCACAAAAACCCATTGCATCACACGCGCAGGGTTGTGCCCGCATTTTTGTGAAATGAATGCCGACCGGCGGCGCATAATTTCTGTTGCATCTGGTTGTTGTGCAAGGACTTTATAAGGGTTTCGAATAAAAGCCCCCAGTTTAAAAGCGGGGTCGCCTACGTATCCTTTTGGATCAATGCTATGCCACCCTGTACCGCTTTCCAAAATATTTTTCCCATGAAGATCGCCGTGTAGGGCCACCCTTTTTTCTGTTGATTTAATTAAGTGTTTGAAAATTTTGATACTCTTATGGGCAAGGTGTTGGGGCAGCGTAGGTGTTAGAAGGGCATCTTTAAATTGTGTAAGGGGTGTAAATAAAGATGGAGGACTTTGGCGGTATGGAGTGCGGTTACTACGTCGGAAAAAATGGTGTATGCTTTGGCCTCATCTACATTAAGCATTTCTTCAAGAGAATGCCCTGGTTTGACGGCGTCCATCAAAAAAATATGAAAAGATGTGTGCACACCTAAAAGTGCTGGCACCGATGGTGCAAAAAAACGAAGTGCTGTGATTTCGTGATGAAATGCGGCGGGGGATCGCATGCACTTCAGAAAAACAGGCTTCTGAATTTTCTGGCCTGTTAATACCAGGTTATGAATCGTTGCATGATGAAGCGCGATAGGGGTGATATCCCATTTCTGAGTCACAGCTTTAATGTGTTGGGGGAGAGACGTAGCCCATTCGCGGATGGCGGTATCTGGCGATGTCGTGAGGCGGGTGGGTAAAACGAAAGGCATGCTTTCTTTTAACAAAATCGCTATTCTGAGGGAAGTTGCGTTTTCCGTCGCTTTCATTTATGGTGAAAGGCATGATTATATATTCGACTGAAAGAAGCGAGTTACCTGTCGTCGCAGTTGCCTAACGGCACACATTCTTCTTTGTGTGCCGCGTATGTTCCTCTTTGTCATAGTGCGGTTAATAAAAAAATTTAACTTAGGAAACCCCTATGATTCGTATTGAAAAAATTACTAAAAAATATGCTGACCAAACGGTCTTAAATAACATCACTTACCATTTTCCCCAAAAAGAGCGCATTGCATTGGTGGGCGCCAACGGACAAGGGAAAACAACCCTTTTGAATGCGATTACAGGCCAAGATGAAGTTGATCAAGGCCAAATCATCACACCGAAAAATTTTCGGATGGCGTTTTTACCCCAGTCATTTTCAGACACACCTTTGCCAACAATTTTATCTGAATGTATTTCAGGGCATGAGCTTGTCTATAAATACAAAACACGGATGGATGACAGCTTAAAGGCAATGGAAAACGCCTATTCAGAAGATACGTTCGAGGCTTATGAAAATGCCCTGCGCCTTTATGAAACCCATGGCGGGTATCAGTTGGAGGGGTTGGCCGAGCAAGTTTTGTTGGGCCTTGGGTTTAAAGAAAGCCAATTAGAGGAATCCCCCTTAACCCTTTCAGGAGGATGGCGTATGCGGTTAGAGATTGCTAAGATTTTGGTTTCAGACCCAGACTTCATTATTTTGGACGAGCCCACCAACCACCTTGATTTGCCCAGCATCGAGTGGATGGAGAATTATTTGTTGGATTTCAAGGGAACCCTTCTTTTTGTATCGCACGACCGTACTTTTTTGAACAATTTGTCGACCATTACCCTGCATCTGCATGGGGGACAATTGCGGGAATACAAAGGGAACTTTGATGCGTTTCTAAAGCAAAAAGAAATGATGGCCCTTGGACAAGAAGCTGCCATGAAAAAGCTGGAACAACAAAAACAGCACATGCAAAAATTTGTGGATCGGTTTCGGGCCAAAGCAACGAAAGCAGCCCAGGCACAAAGCCGGTTAAAGCAAATTCAGAAAATTGATGCAGCCCTTGAAAATATGCCGGTGACAGAAGAAGCACGCACCTTTTCTTTGCCAAAATTAAACTATCCCAAAAGTGGGAAAGAAGTTCTTGTGACGGAAAATTTGGCAGTAGGTTATGATGTGCCGTTGATTCAAAACATTCACTTGCGTTTAAACCGTGCTGACAAGATTGGCATTGTTGGGGCGAACGGAATTGGCAAGTCAACCTTGCTTAAAACCGTGATTGGTGATCTTGCGCCCTTGAAGGGCCAAGTTCGGCAGGGAACCAATGTTTGTGCCGAGTTTTACACACAAAGTGCGGCAGAGGCCATTCGTTCGTCGGCAACGGTTTTGGAAACATTACAACGTGAAAATCCAGCTTTGACGAATCAAGAGCAACGGGCTCTTTTAGGCGCCTTTCTTTTTAGGGGCAATGACTTGCTGAAAAAAACAAATGTGCTGTCAGGGGGTGAGCGTGCACGCCTTGTATTTGCCTGTTTATTTGGGCGTTTGCCAAATTTTATTTTAATGGACGAGCCCACCAACCACTTGGATNNTGATGAGTAAGGATATCTTAGCTGAAATGTTGCGGAACTATCCGGGCACGTTGCTGTTTGTGTCGCACGACCGTGACTTTTTAGAGTCTGTAGCCTCTGATATTTATGAGGTAAAAGAGAGTAAATTGGCCCGCATTATTTAATGCGTTTGTAAAAGCTTGTCCATGCAATGGAAAAGGCGCCAAAGAACACAATGTTTGTGGCAAGCACAATCAAGCCGCCAATAAACATGAAGGCGCTCATCAATCCACCATTGTGCATTTGCCCGAGGAAGGTGAGGAAGATGCCAATCAGGATAACGGGTAGGTTAATTAAAAAGGTAAGCAAAAGAATCAGGGCCAAAAATTTCCATGACCCTTTCTTGGATTTATGCCATGAATCCATGAATGTCATTTTGTCGCCTAAAGCGGCCGCTGGCATAACAAAACAAAAGCGATAGCAAAGGTAGAAGAACCCAAGGATTGCTGCAACAGAAATGATTGTTTTCAGCACAG
Organism: Holosporaceae bacterium UBA5542; assembly: GCA_002426825.1. GTDB lineage: Bacteria > Pseudomonadota > Alphaproteobacteria > UBA7879 > UBA5542 > UBA5542. Next base: position 4,624 of record DINK01000049.1, on the reverse strand, counting down.
AAGAGGTTGCATTCAAAAGGGCGATTAGGGTGCTGATAGCAATAAGAAATGCAAAGGCCCCTGCAGTGAAAAACAACATCTTTTTAAGGTAGTTTTTGTTTTCTGGTCCGTATGTGAAAAGGGGTGATGCTTTTTTTGTACTGTGGAACTGAACCCACTTAGGCACCCAGAAAGAAGCGGCAACAATACTGGCACCAGCATTCACAATAAAGAGAAAGCTTTCCAAAATAGACTGGGCCATGCCCCCTGGTAATTTGGATGCCAATCCCACTGTTAGCGCGTAAAAAATAACAGACGCGATAAAGGGAAGCGACCAATATTTCAGGAATGTTAGAATGTTGCGAAACGTAAAGCCAATTGAGTCTTTAACGATATTCAAGATAGATGCATGTTCTTTATTCATAGCCATAAAAGTATGGTACCGCGCGATTTTTTTTTTGTAAATATTATTTTTGGGAGGCGTGCGATCGACACATTTTATAAAAATCTTTTATAAAAATTCCATAGGTGCTTATCGCTATCAAAGTGATGATAATATGAAAAATGGGGGCCCTATATATCTTTGGCATCCCTAAGAAATTAACGAACACTGATAAAATGACAGGAATGATGAGTGCCAAGATGAGCAAGTAGAGTGTGCTGCTTAGCCATCTTCAGAAAAAATTTTTTGATATGGGCAAAATTTGCTTCAGGGGAACATCTTCCCCCAATGTGGCGGCAGGAAGAGCCAATCCAAAACGAAAGAAAAGATGAGCATCGTTGTTGTCATGAAGAGGAAAAAATGCAGCCCTAGAGGTGTTTTTTCAAATGAAATCGGACCTGATGTGAGTAGCATGTCAAGAATCGTTGAGAGGCCTGGAAATAAAATTAGCGTAATTGTTAATACAGAAACGCTGATAATTCCTAAAAAACCAACAGTAATCTCATGTTTTTTTGTAAATATAGATTTTCCCTGGCCCCGAAAGAAAGAAACGGTTCTTCTCTCTTTTCTTCATGAAACTGAATCCATTTTGGCATGACATAGACGCACGCCAGGATATCAAGAAATGTAAAAACAATTATCGTCTTTGATTGTTCAAAATAACCGGACAACAAAGAGGCAACCACTAAGGCCCAAAAATACTTAAGGGCAGTGGCTATATGCTTTATAGAAAAGATGGCGAGGGCCTTAGGATGAGATATCGACATTTTTATAAAATCATACCGCCAGAAATTATGGTGGGCCCGGTAGGACTCGAACCTACGACAGCACCGTTATGAGCGGTGAGTTCTAACCAACTGAACTACAGGCCCCCTGGGGGAATGTTTCTCCGTAGAATTTATCGGATATGCCCTTAACGTCAAGGAAAAACTTATTTTCAAATTTTAAAAAGTGTGCGGAAAACTTTGTGCAGACTTTCAAACCAAATTCGTAATAAAAATTTTCATACTATTTAGGCCAGTAAAAGAAAGGTTTTTGGGGCGGGGCAAAAACTTTCCTCTCGTCACGACTTGTGATCATAAGTAAGATTTGTTTTTTGAGATGGGGCAAAAATTCATTTTTAAAAAGATCTAAATATGCAGATAAAGTTTGCTGATCATACCGATTGTTTGGGAAAACGTAATGCCCATCTTTTGAAACCAGATATACTTGTTTTAACGAGCTAAAAGTCTTTTTCCCATTCTCAGAAAAAATAAGAACGGCATAAGTGGCAGAAAAATAAAGTGTATCTTTTTTTATCGTCATATTCATTCCAGACCCTTCACTGTCTGTTATTGGCAAATAATAAGTGACAGGAACAATCGCAATAATGGTGTCTAAATGATATTTTTTTAGAAGGCTTTTAATATTTTTTAAAGTTACATATTTTGTTTCAGGCCCCAAATCTCCCTCAATAAAATACCCTGTGAGGTTTTCGATATCAACAGTAGGCAGTGCTAAGAATGTCTGTTTTTGGCCGTGATGCTGATTCAAGGCATTTGCCAAAAATGAAGATATGTCTTCATTAACATTTGTTTGCGATAAGAAAGTGTCTTTTGTTGGAAACAAGCTATTTCTTGAGAAAAATCCTACTTTTCGTGCACGATTGTTGAAAAACATGCCTGCCTTAGGAAAGGCAGATACAATGCCAATCCGTAGGCCTAATGTTGGCTGTGCTGATGCATGAAGTGTTACGAATAGAATGATCAGTAAACGCTGAAAAATGAATGAAAAGTATTTTCGCATCAAAATAGCCTCACAAAAGTTTAAGTATTATTCAGGATAGTATAACAGAAATATGGTTGGGTAGTGTGTTGGGGAGAGTGAATTGACACAAGAAAAAAAACATCTTAGGATGACCGTTATTATGTATTCTAATTTTATGAAAAAAAGTTGGCGATTAAAGAGTTGGTGGTGGGCGAACGCCTAAACCCCCTTTAACCGTAATTTTTTAACGTAATTTTGGGATATCATGTTCCCCTTTAAAACAAACAAAACTTTCTATTCTTTCTTTTTTTGGTGGCGCACCCTGCGCTGAACCTTTTGATGACACATATTTAAATTATTTAGGCTACATTGCGTGCAGTCCTTTGCCTTTAATTCAATACATAGAGAGAGAAAATGAAGTATTTAAAACATCTATTTTTGGCCATTACTTTTTTGGCTCACAACACAATTTCAACGCCGGCACCCAAAAAAGTGGTTATTGTATTGCCTATGGCACATCAAGCCCTTGATGCGATTGTGTCGGGCTTTTCTAAGCGTTTGATAGAGCTGATGCCGGGGCAAGTCACGATTCGTGTAGAAAACGCAATGGGTGACTCTAATGTACAGCAGACTATTCTTAAGAAATTAAATCAACAGGCGGTTGATCTGGTTGTGCCTGTTTCAAAACAAACAACGCTTATGGCCGTACAACATATCAAAGATCGCAAGATCGTGAGTCTTGCCGCTATGTATTCCGAGGAATATCGGAAACAAGCAGGCATTACAGGGGTTCTTGATGAGTTGCCTATTCAAAAGCTGCTTCACTTTTTCAGGGCTGTTGTGCCCCATTTAAGCCATCTTACGCTTGTTTGTAGTGGCACCGATAAAGTGCAAAAAGAAGCGCAAGAAGCTGTAATGGTGGCAGAGCAAATGGGCATTGAGCTAAAGGTGTTAACCAGTCATACCCTTAGCGATTTGTATTCCTTGTCAAAGCAAATTGAGCGTAATAAAGGCCCTGTTTTCATTTTAAAAGATCATATGGTGGCCAGTGGTATTGCCGGGCTTTTGCGGGCCGCTTCTTGTGAGAAAAAACTTGTTTTTTCATCGGACGAAGGCACTGTGTCTGAGGGCGTGCCTATTGGTCTGGGAGTGGTTGAATTTGACATAGGTGTTGAGGGTGCCTATCTTGCCCAGCGTGTTCTTATGGGGGAAAAAGTGGACACCATACCCATTAAGCGTATCGCAAAGGCACATGTGTTTGTTAATGCACCTGCGTTGAAAGGAATGGGTATTGATCTAAGCGCTATTCAACGGGTGGCAAAAACTTTGGGGTATACCGTGAAGGTGAAGGAGGCGAAATGATTTTTTCAAGTATCGAGCAAACGCTTGGATTATTTCCTCTGATCTTGGGGATGTATTTTAGCTATCGTATTTTGAGACTGACCGATCTGACTGTGGATGGCACATTCGTGCTGGGAGCTGCCCTTTATGGGAGGCTGCTGACCTGTGGATGCGGCTATACCGTTGCGGTGATGGGGGCATTAATTGGTGGTGCTTTGGCGGGTTTGTTTGTTTCCCTGATTCAGCGACACGACCGTATGGATGCCTTGTTGGCCAGTATTGTCACCTTATTAATGCTTTACAGTGTGAACTTTCAAGTTATGGGTAAACCCAATCTAAATTTAATGCACTTTGATGTGTTTTCTTTAGTGTTTGGGGATTCTAAGATAAAAGGTTCTTTCATTGTCTTAATGGTGATTTCTGGCTTGTTGATGGCAGGTATTAAGATAATTTTGCGCCTGCCTGTAGGCAGTGTATTTCGTGCTTTTGGTGCCGATAAAACCCTTCTTTCACGCTTTGGAAGAAACCCTGAAGTGTATCGATCGATTGGTCTTGCCCTTAGTAATGGCTTGGCGGCATTTTGTGGCGTGATTTACGCAACTGTTAATGGCTATGCCGATATCAATATGGGGGTTGGTATTGCCTTAACGGGGATTGGTGCTGTGGTCATTGGCCAACAGTTAGTGGCTTTTCTTAATATGCCTAAGGTTAGAAAAATGAAAGGAATGGTTTTCTTATCCTCAACAGGAGCCGATTTGATTGGATGTTTTCTAGGCTTGCTTCTTTATTTTTTGCTTATTAATGGGTTGCTGATTCTTGATATTAATCCCATCAACTTAAAGTTATTTTTAGGCATTTTATTGATTAGTGCTTTGGGCGTGCATGTGAATAAGAAACGGAGGAAGCCATGTTAATCGCACATTTAAAAGGGNNCTTGAGATCTCTGCTCAATGTCGACGTCGGTATCTTGGTCAAAGCACAAAGGAAAGTCTTTTTCATGCATTAACTGTCTATGAAAATATTGTGTTGCATGAACAGGCAGAAGGCGCATCGTTGTGGCACAGCCTTTCTGATGTACGCATTGCTTACTATAAAGATTATCTGAAAGCTTTTCAC
>DINK01000037.1 GCA_002426825.1 Holosporaceae bacterium UBA5542 | reverse complement strand
GCACAAAAAGTGCGTTCTATTACAGAAGTTTACAAGTCAGCGCACTGGCTGGAGCGTGAAATATGGGAAAAACATAATGTTCTATTTGAAGGGCATAAAGATTTGCGACATCTTTTTTTGGAAAACTAGTCTCCCATTTCAAGGATAGAAATTTTGATGATTATTGAGCGTGAGAAATATAGCATACTCAACTATGGACCTGTCGATGTGGGGACGGGCAACTTATTGCGTATGGTCCTTGAAATGGATGATATAAAAATTAAATCCGTCAATGTATTTCCAGGATTTAATCGTCAAAATGTTGAAGAAAGCCTAGCTGGGAAGAACGTTGTTCAATGCTTAGAGCGTCTAATAACCTTTGATTGGGATACAGGTGCACCCTATAACACAAGCTATGCTTTTTCTTTGGCCCTAGAAGAGGCTGTTGGAGAATCTGCGCCGATGGCAGCCCAGTTAATGCGAATGTCACTTAGTGAAATTTCTCGCATCAAAGGACACTTAAGTAGTATACAGTCAATAACATCCTTGATTTCGTTTGAGCCTATAACAAATTTAATTTCAGAAACAATTGCGCCGTTTCATAAGATCCTTTTGCTTGCCGATAGTGCTTATAAAATGCGGCCTTTTGGGTTTGAAAACTCTTTTTCAGAGACTTTCATTAATCCTTTGAAAGCAACCTTAGATTGGTTTGAGAAGAAACTGGAACAGCTATCAAAAAAACTTCTTCATAATCCGATTTTTAAAATGCGTACAGTAGATGTCGGGCTTATTTCTAAAGGAGAGTGTCTTTCTATGGGCATCACAGGTGTGGCATTACGTGCAAGTGGGGGGCAGTGGGATTTGCGACACAGGGTGCCCTACGATGCATATCACCATATCAGTTTCCAAGTGCCTATTGGCAGTGTAGGAGATGCGTACGAAAGAACAGTTCTGCGTATCGAAGAAATGCGTCAAAGTATTGCGATTGTGCGCCAGTGTCTTAACCTATTGGTTGAAGATTCTTTTCCCATGTCTGGTTTGGGTAAGAAAATTGTTCAAAAAAACTTAGATAAAAAATCATCATCGGCCATTATGAAGTATGCTTGTGGTCTTTATAAGGGTATTTTTTTGCCCCGAAAAAATTTACAGAAAAAAATCGAAGGAATACGGGGTGAGGTTAGTATTTTTTCCGGCGTAGAAGAAGACAGGCACACACTGGGCAATGTTAATATTCGAACGGGGGCCTACTTTAAGTTTCAGGCTATCGAATTCTTGTTGCGCGGTTATATGTATACAGATATTGGTGTGATCCTTGCATCATTTGACATTAATACGAAAGAGGCAGATCNNTTCGGCCTCAAGGGAAATTTTACAATTTTTAATAGAGAGTCTTGGGCAACCTCTCTCGCCACAACTTATAGCTGATACGGCAAAGCTGACCGGTATTTCTGAATCACACCTTTATCATGTTTTGCGTGGCCATTTAATGCTTCACAAGAAAGAAGAGGAAGCATCTGTTAATGTTTACCTGTGCAAAGGACTTTCTTGTTGTTTGCGTGGGGGTGATCAGTTAAGCAAAGCCGTACAAAACTGGATGGGTGTTATGCCTGGTGAAATGACTATTGATCGTTACTTTTATTTAAAAGAAAGTGCATGCCTTTTTCACTGTGCAGAAGCCCCTGTTTTAAAAATAAATGATGATGTATTTGGCGAAGTGTTGCCATCAAAAGGTGTTTATCTTTTACAGAAAGTGTCTGACAAAAAAACATCAGGAAAAAGCACACAGGCTTTCAGGGGGAAAAACCCCTATCAAANNACTGAAAAAAAGTTTTTCCCCAATTTGCAGTCGAAACATCTTCAGCAGATAGATGATAAAAATTTATGGGCAACATTGTCTGGAAATCTACAAAACATTCTTCGCAGAAGTAGAGATGAGCTTTTTTCAAGTCTTGAAAGCTTGCGGCTTCGGGAACGCGACACAAAGTCCCCTTATTTGTTTCAAAAGTGGCGGGCATTTATAAAAGAGGGGGGAGTGCAACAAATTGTGCTGGATGTAAGTTATTCAGGGCCTGGAGGAGGTGTGTCACAGCATATTGTTAAAACAGACACATTTTTAGTTTTAGAAGGGCTTATTGTATCGGCTTATATATTAAATGCGTCTGTTGGATATATTTATGTGCCGGCATCAGAGAAGGCTTTAATCCAACATTTAGAAGCAATCATTACGATGTTTTATGAGGAAGGCATTATTCGCAAAGAAAAAGAAACAGGAAAATGGGCTTTTGATCTGCACCTCCATTATGGTGAGGTTGGTTTTATTGGTGTGGGGGATTGTTGTGTCTCGAGATCAATGGATGCTACCTCAAAAGAGGGCATGCTGTTTGGGGGAATTTCCTGTGTTATGCAGCCTGAAACAGCAGCTATTTTACCCCAGGCATTGATAATGGGGCCTGAAAATTTTCTAAAAATAGGAACCCCTGATTCTGTGGGACATAAAGTATTAAGTTTTAATGGGCACGTTAACCATGTTGGGTTTGTGGAGGTTCCGTTTGGAGTGTCTTTGAAGAGCGTTATTACAGAAAATTGTCGAGGGGTGCGTGGAGGATGGTCGCATGCACAAATGATTTTCCCGAATAGCGCATTTTCACGTCCTATCTTAAAAAGCAACTTAGAGGATCTTTGCCTTTCTTATGAGATGTTTGAAGCACACAATTTTTCTATCGGAAGCGGAGAGATGGTTGTTGTGAACAATTCTATGGACGCAAAAGAAGCTAATCTTTTGATGGGGTTATTTTTCTTGCAGCATATACCGTTTGACGCTTGTTTCATGTGTCATAAAGCCTTGCCTTGGTTGATGCATTTAATGGAAAATCATATAAGGTTTGGCGAAAGAGGGCGCCAGAGGGATATAAAGAATATTCACAATGATCTTATAACAGGGTGTGCCTGCACTTTTAAAGAAAGCTACATACCTTTGATTAATGCGCTTTTTCATCAAGTTGTAGAAGATATTGAAGTAGCGATGCCAAGCGAACAAGCGATTGGTGTATAAAAAATGGAAGCAGTTACAATATATATAGATGACATTCCCTACACATGCACTAAGGGTGAACGCCTAATGGATGTGCTGGTTCGCTATGGTGTTTTGTCATCTCCTTTATGCCATCATCCGCAGCTGCAAAGCACCACTAAGGCGCACATGTGTTTTGTAGAATTGACGGAGACGGAATCACTTGCAGAGGCTTGCCATGTTTCTGTTGATACAGAAATGAAAATAAAAACATATTCAGAGGCTATAGAGAATCAAAAACAAAAAGTGTTGCGCTATATCAATGCGCACCATCCACCAGAATGTCTTAACTGTGCCAAAACAGGCGACTGTCATTTACAGACTGCAACCTTTATTCATGGGAGTGTGGTTGATGCTGTTGGTATGATTGGGGCAACGTTTCGCAAGAAGGCGTTAAATGCTTGGATGGACTTGTATCCTGATCGCTGTATTCAGTGTGGACTTTGTACGGCTTTTATGGAGCAAGTGGCGGGGTTTGCTCAGNNAACATACATCTATTGATATTATGGATGGATGTGGAGCCAAAACCCTTATCGCCACTCACAAAGATAAAGTTGTAGATATATCGGCACGGAATGACTTTTCAAAAAATCATTTTTGGATATCTGATAAGGCTCGATTTTCTGTAGATGGGCTGAGTCATAATAGAATTCTAACACCTATGATGAAGAAAGAAGGCAAGCTTGAACCTGTATCATGGATTGACGCTTTTAAAGCAATTGTTCGAAAAGTTGCTGATTTAAAACCAGAACAAATGGCGTTTCTTGCAGGGGAAGCGATTGATGTTGAAACGCTTTATTTATTGCGCGAGCTTTTAGATGATATGGGGGTTGCTCACCGTGACATGTTGTCTCGACCATCAGGCTTACCTTTTAAAGAACGAGGCGACTACCTATTCAACACATCTTTTGAAAGATTGCAGCATGCAGATGCATGTTTAATTATAGGAAACAATGATACTCCTTTATTAAAAGCGTATTTACACCCTTATTTTAGAAATAATAAAGAGCGCATAGCCACAGTTGGCATGGAAGAAGAGGGGTATCCCTCTTTAGGGCCTTTTTCAGTTCTTGAGGCGTTGGCACAAAAAAAACATCCTTTTTCTGAGGTACTATGTGTGGCAAAAAATCCCGCAATTATTGTAGGAGCCCATTGTTTGGATGGAGAAGATGGAAGGCATATTTATGAATGGTCTCGTCTCATTGCCAACGCATCAGGCAGTATTCGAGAAGACTGGAATGGGTTTAATGTGATGCACCCATCTATCACAACAGTAGGTGGTTTGGATGTTGGATTCTATCCATCAAAAGGGGGGTGGGACACAGAAAATATAAAAAGGATGGCTCGGGGTCGGCAAATAAAGTTGTTATATTTAGTTCATGCAGATGACCTTCCATTTGGGGCCTTAGAAGATACATTTATTATTTACCAAGGGCACCACATGGATAAGGGGGCACAAAATGCAAATATTGTATTGCCAAGCTGTGTTTATACTGAAAAAAATGGGATTTATATGAATACAGAAGGTCGTCCTTCTTTTGTGGAGAAAACTGTGTCACCACTTGGGGATGCGAAAGAAGATTGGAAAATTATTCGTGCCTTATCTGAGGTACTTGGGTATCGTCTTCCTTATAATACATATGCCCAAGTTTTAGAAGCGGTGCGTTCTTTTTCAGATTCTTTTCAGCTGTCAGAGGGCGCGGTCCGCAGCCCAATGTCAGAAGAAGCGTATGCTCCCAAAACACCCAAGAGACAGTATGTAGAGAAAAAATCCATTCTTTCAAATAATATATTAAGAGCATCCACGCGTTTCAAAAGCTATCTAAAATTGAAAGAGGATTCTAAATGGCTTTAGTTGATAGGCTAGTTTCTCTTGTCTTTTATAGCGCTTTTCTTTTGATTGGAAGTGTCTTTATGTTCCATATCAATGGATTTTTGCGCTCAGTTTTTTCAGGTGGATTCAGCTGGAAATCTCTTTCTGTGAAAAAATTTTCTTTGCCTTTTTATGAGATTTTAAACCTTTTTAGTTGGTCTCCTGTTCCGAAAGAGATCTTATCTGTGCACATCTTTACAGTTTTGCCTTTTCTTTACTTTTCTTTACTTGTTTTATCTTCTTTATTTCTGCCCTGGGGTGTGGACTTTTTTGTGCCCTCTGAAGAGGGTATATTTTGGTTTGTTTTGTTGGTTGCCTTTATTCACTTGTTGACGCTGATGATGGGCTGGGTTGCGCAAACAGTTGAAAGCATGTGGGGGCTTCCCTACCTTTTGATCGCGTTTTGTAGTGCTTGTTTTGTTTTGTTTATGGTTGTGTTGCCGGTATCCTTATGGGTGGGTTCAATGAACCTTGAGAAAATTGTGGCAGAGCAGGCATCTTTATGGTTTGTCATACCGTTGTTTCCGGTGTTCCTACTTTATCTCGCTTTCGTGATTATTTTTTGTCATCAAAGCCCCTTTGGCATCATGAATATATCGGGGAAGATGCCCTTATATCACTGCCCTGAGTACGTGGGCGGTATGGGCAATTTTCTAATTTTGACCGAACATTTAATGTTTGTTGTAATGTGTGGCTTTGGCGTCACTTTGTTTTTTGGGGGTGCGCTTCCTTTAAAGCAATCTTTAGGTTGGCCGCCAATCGTGTGGTTTTTAATTAAGTTAGGTGTGTTTATGATGCTTGTGACGTGGATATCAAGCTCTATGCCTAATATGCGACGCGATCAAGCGCTGAAGTTTTTAATCAAAGGGATATTTCCTTTTTCATGTGTAACGTTTATTGTGTACGTATTTTTAAAAACGATTTTGTTCTAGTGTTTTATGGAAAAAATAAAATCCCTTCAATCGGTCACCGTTAAAGAAAAAACAGTTTTGGTGCGTGTTGATTTTAATGTGCCTATTGAGGATGGCATCATATCTGATGACACACGTATTCTTGCAGTATTGCCTACCTTAAAATATTTGCAGGAAAAAGGTGCTCGAATTGTATTAATGTCGCATTTAGGGCGTCCAAAAGGAAAGAAGGTGAAGAAATATTCCCTTCTTCCTGTGGTTGAAAAATTAAAAACCATAATTAAAAATAAAGAAATTCACTTTGCACCCGACATTAATGACCAAGGCCTGAAGGGGAAAATTCAGCTGATGCACCCAGGTGAAATTTTAGTATTAGAAAATGTGCGCTTTTACCCCGAANNAAAAAAACGATATGGCTTTCTCGAAGCATTTGGCAAGCTTAGGGGATATTTTTGTGAATGATGCTTTTTCAGCTTCTCATCGTGCTCATGCATCTGTTGTGGGGATTGCAAAATATTTGCCAAGTTACGCAGGCCTTCTATTTTTTGACGAGCTTCGTAACTTGGACCGTTTTCTGAAACGTCCTTTAAAGCCTTTATGGGCCATAATAGGAGGGGCTAAGATATCTACGAAGTTGCCTTTAATTGAATCGCTTATAAATAAAGTGGATGGGCTTATCATTGGGGGTGCTATGGCAAATACCCTGTTGTTGAGTCAGGGAAAAAATGTAGGGACCTCGCTTGTTGAACCTGATTTGAAAAAAGAATGCAAAAAAATTATTGCAGAGGCTAAAAAAAAGAAGTGCACTCTTTTGATACCGACAGATGTGGTGGTGGCTGAAAATCCGGATGCAAAATATGCCCAAGTAAAACAGGTGGATAACATTAAAAATCAAGATATGATCTTGGATATTGGCCCTGATACGATTGAGAATATAGAAAAGTGCCTAGAATCAGCAAAAACGGTGATATGGAACGGCCCTTTAGGGCTTATTGAAGTGCCGCTTTTTGAAAAGGGTACAGAAAAAGTAGCACATATGTTAGGTAAACTGCCTGGTGTTATTAAAGTTTCAGGGGGTGGAGATACAGTTGCGATTTTGAATAAGTTAAAGCTTATTGATATTTTTTCTTATGTGTCACTTGCAGGGGGTGCTTTTTTAGAGTGGCTTGAAGGCAAAAAATTGCCCGGAATTCAGGCGCTTATACGCGAAGATTAAATGCGCTCGGAAAGCCAAATAGCTGCCCGACATCCTGTTTTAATTACTGTAGATAGGGTTCCATAACCTTTTATAGACCGACCATCGTGGTCCTCTGCTTTTTCCTTATGACTGATTTCATCAAGATAACACGTTTCAATGATCTTTTTAATGTTTGAGGGGGTTGATTGAGGAAGTGTATCAATTTGTTTTTTGTAGTGCTGTTCAATCACTTCTTCAACGGCGATGGTGCATGCCATTGCTGCTTTTTTACCCATCAGTGCTGTTGCGACACCAAGGCCAAAAGCGGCTTTTTCCCAAACAGGGTTTAAAAGAGAAGGGGGTGTGTGGGTGGCTTCCAAAGCACTTTCGAAAAGGGATAAATGGTGGGTTTCTTGACGATGCATTTCTTCAATGACGGGGAATACTGAAGATCGAGAGAGAATGGAGATCTGCCCTTCATAAATTTTAGTGGCAGCAAGTTCGCCTGCATGGTTGACGCGTAAATAGCTTTTAACGTTGTTTTTTTTCATCTTTTCTTTAAGAGCCACGCACTGGCTAGCAGAAGGAAAGATACAATTGTGTTCCATTCTGCCAACGTTAAAAAAAGAATTTTAACGGATGCCGCATTGCACGGTACCAGCTTTCTTGTGCTCATGATTTGTGCTTTAAGTTCAGCAAAGTTAGTCACTTTTAATAAATCAGTTTTGCAAAAATCAGGTAAGGGAATGACGCCATATTCAATCATGACATGATATGCCGATAGCGAAAAACTAGCAAAAAAAGTAAAAATAAGAAGGCTGCGAGCAAAATGCAAAGCAGATCCATTGTTATGAAAGAAAAAACCAAACAAACCGAATCCAACGGCCGCCATATAAGGATAACGTTCGTACATACATAGTTTACAAACGGGGAAATCGAACACATGTTCAAATAAAAGGCTTGTGATAAGAATAAGGGCAGAGGCAACACTAATAAGGATGTGTTTTTCTTTTTCGGATCTTTTTACATAAGAAAATACATGCATGCGAAAAATATCCCATTTTTTTTTAGAGGACGCAATTGTATTCTTTTTAGAATGAATAGCTGGTTGATTTTTGTTGGTTTTCTTTTTCAAAAAACGTGCATTTAGAATTTTGGTGTTCTTTTGCGTGTTTTTTTTGTATAAATGGGGATCAACCATTGGACTGAGTAATGTTAGATAAAAAAGATGTTTCAAATATTAATTTGCCCAATATGCTTTCTATTTTGCGCATATTAATGATTCCCGTCGCTTTATGGGGGATGCTTAAAGAGGAATATGTGTTGGCGCTGTCTATCCTGGTATTGGCCGGTATCACGGATGCTTTAGATGGATTCTTAGCTCGGGCGCTGAATCAATTTACGCCGGTTGGTCGAATTCTTGACCCGATGGCGGATAAAATTTTATTTATCACACTTTTTTCTTGCATGGGGTTTGGTCTTTCTTTGTTCCCTTTATGGTTTACTTTTGTTGTGCTGGGGCGTGATATTCTTATTCTGCTTGGGTACTTTAACTTACGAAAAAAAGGGAAAGCTCAGAATCTTGCGCCTAAGTTTTCTGGAAAAGCATACACAATTATTTTGTTCTTATTTTTATTTGGGGTTTTGATTAGTCTTTCTTACGACTTTCCTATTCCCTTTGACTTAATGATCTATCTGGTGGCCACAACGGCTTTTATCTCAGTAGGTGATTATTTAANNAAAAGAAGAAAAGCGTAATTATTTTCTTTTGGGCATGGTGAGAAGAATAATCAAAAAGCCCAGCGCGGCACCCATTAAGTAAAAGCTTGGTGCAATCAAAGATGAATGAAACTCTGTCAGCATTGTTAGCAACATAGGGGTTAATCCCCCTACGACGCCTACGCCAAGGCTATAGGCGAAGGAGATACCTGTATAGCGGTCTTGTGTTGGAAATAGGTGTTGGGAGAATAAAGGCTGCACACCAATGATGCTTGAGATCAAAAATCCATATAATATATGACCAAAAAGAATAGAGAACCATTGGCTCGAGTTAAAGGCCATAAATACGGGAATACATAGTCCAAAAATAAGAATAGAAGACAACACAAGAGTTTCACGGGCACCATATTTATCTGCATACCATCCAAAGAAAGGAANNCCCAGCCAGTCCGTAATAGGCGGCTTCATGGCTTGGAATTTCAAGATAATTGGTTAGATAGACACCCAAGAAGGCCACAAGTGTGTACGTTAAAATACCGTCAAATGCACCAATTGATAAGACATAACCAAAAGAAGATAGGTGTCTTGAAAAGACAGATTTAAGAGGTGTTTTGAGAAGGCGTTTGCTTCGCTCGACTTTTACAAAGTCAGGACTTTCTTCCAGTTTTTTACGAATGTAGTAACCAAAAACACATAAAATTCCACCGATAATAAAGGCAAGTCGCCACCATTCCTTTTCTGATGGGAGGTTTAAAACCACTGCAGAAGCGCCAATAGCAAGAATTGATCCAAGAAGACAAGATCCAATAATGAGGCCACCTGTAAAGCCAGGTCGATCTTTGCCGACATGTTCAAGGGCAAAGACAATCGCCCCATTGAATTCGCCCCCGGCACAAAGCCCTTGTGCCATTCTGCAGAGCAGTAAAATAAGTGGAGCGAAAATGCCAATAGATTCATATCCTGGCAGAATGCCAATGATGATTGTTGGAAAGCCCATGCATAAAATAGAAAGTCCTAGCGCTTTTTTCCGACCTAAACGATCGCCAATATTTCCAAAAAGAATTGCACCTAAAGGGCGAACAAGAAAAGCGGCCGCAAAAGCACCCAAACTTGCTACAAGAGATAAAACTTTGCTGGTGTTTGGAAAGAAAAGCGTTGCAAACTTTGCAGCCATAACGCCGTAGAGTGTTAAATTGTAAAACTCGAGCGCATTCCCCAACACGCTCGCAAATATAATTTTGAACTTTTTATTCACTAACNNTTTCAAACTTATCTATGTTTAGTATGGCTTTTTTCTTTAGGTTTTACAATCTGTATATGGATTTCCTTCAGGTGCTTTTCCGAAGCAACGGCAGGGGCACCTACTAAAAGCTCTTCTGCTGACTGTGTCATCGGGAATGCGGTTACTTCTCGAATATTGGCTTCATCGGCCAAAAGCATCACCATTCTGTCAACACCTGGGGCACTGCCGCCATGGGGTGGGGCACCATAGCGCAAAGCACGCAGCATGCCTCCAAATTGGGATTCAAGCTCTTCTTTCGTGTATCCTGCAATTTCAAATGCTTTTTCCATGACTTCAGGTAAATGGTTTCGAATAGCACCACTTGAAAGCTCAATTCCATTGCAAACAATATCGTATTGATAAGCTTTAACCGTAAGCGGATCTTGGGTTGAAAGTGCTGCGAGTCCACCTTGTGGCATCGAGAAAGGATTGTGGCTAAAATCTATTTTTCCTGTCTCCTCATCTTGTTCAAACATGGGATAGTCGCAAACCCAGCAGAACTCAAATGCATTTGGTTTAATTAAATCAAGATCTTCTGCTAATTTCTTTCGGACAAGGCCTGCTAATTTCGGCGCTTGAGTTTTGTCTTGGCATACAAAGAACACAGTATCGTTTTCTGAGGTTTTTGTTTGTTCTTTTAGTGCTTGAACTTGTTCATCAGATAAAAACTTTGAGATAGGCCCTTTGGCTTGCCCATCTTTAAAAGAAACATAACCAAGCCCTGCCATGCCTTCGCTTTTTGCCCAGTTGTCTAGCTTATCAAAGAAGCTGCGTGGCTGTTGGCTTGCGTTTGGCCCTGGAATNNACAGTGAATGAGGACTGTTCAAAAATTGTTGTCACATCTTGAATAATGATTGGGTTTCTTAAGTCAGGCTTGTCCGAACCATAGTGAAGCATGGATTCGTGATAAGGAATGCGTTTGAAAGGTGCCTGCGACACGGTGCGTCCATTAGAAAATTCCTCAAAAACACCCCCCACAACTGATTCAAGAACGGCGAAAATTTCGTCTTGCGTTACAAAAGACATTTCAAGGTCAAGTTGGTAAAATTCACCCGGGGACCGATCGGCCCGTGCATCTTCATCGCGGAAACAAGGTGCGATTTGGAAATAACGATCAAAGCCTGACATCATCAACATTTGTTTGTATTGTTGAGGGGCCTGAGGTAGTGCATAAAACTTTCCAGGATGGAGGCGGCTGGGGACAAGAAAATCACGGGCCCCTTCGGGTGAGCTTGCTGTCAGGATGGGGGTTTGAAACTCCATAAATCCATGGCTTTGCATGCGCTGGCGCAAGCTTGAAATAATTTTGTTCCTTAAGATAATGTTCTGATGGGTTTTCTCTCGTCGCAAATCAAGAAAGCGATACTTCAGACGTGTTTCTTCTGGGTAGTCGTCACCCCCATTAACTTGCAGGGGAAGAGGGGCTGCCATTGATTCAATATGGAAGTCTTTGATGCTGAGTTCAATTTCACCTGTTTTAAGATTGGCGTTAATAGTTTCGCCGGTGCGCTCAACAACTTGGCCAGTAATAGTGACGACACTTTCAAGGCTGACGCTGTCTGCGGTAGAAAAAAGATTATTGTCAGAGTTAATGACGCACTGCGTTAAACCGTAGTGGTCTCTTAAGTCAATAAATAAAAGGTTTCCGTGGTCACGTTTTCTGTGAACCCAGCCGGAAAGGCGAACGTTTTGACCGACGTCTGATTTTCTAAGGGCGCCGCATGTATGTGTTTTATAAGGATGCATTTATTCTTTGGCCTTTTTCTGAATTTTCTTTATAAAAGAATTTTGAAGTTTGACGCAAGTGAATTCTCTGGCTTTACCCGCCTAGGTTGTTATGTTAGCGTTATTTTGCTTTGAAAAGGGTATAAACTGTAGAGGATAAAATGACCACAATAAATGAAAAAACAAAAGCATTAGATGCTGCTTTAAAGCAAATCGAGCGTGCCTTTGGCAAGGGCTCGGTGATGACGCTGAGTGAAGAAAACAAGGTAGAAGTAGAAGCGATACCTACAGGGTCAATTGGTCTTGATATTGCTCTTGGTATTGGTGGTTTGCCGAAAGGGCGTATTATCGAAATTTATGGCCCTGAAAGTTCGGGCAAAACGACGCTTGCGCTTCATGTTGTCGCTGAAGCACAAAAAAGGGGTGGTACATGTGCTTTTGTGGATGCTGAGCATGCGGTAGATCCTGTCTATGCAAGGAAGCTGGGTGTTAATACGAATGATTTGGTTATTTCGCAGCCAGATAATGGTGAGCAAGCCCTTGAGATTGCTGATACGCTGGTTCGTTCGGGCGCGATTGATGTTTTAGTTGTTGACAGTGTGGCGGCTTTGGTGCCGAAAGCAGAGCTTGAGGGGGAGATGGGCGATGCGCACATGGGGCTTCAGGCGCGATTGATGAGCCAAGCATTAAGAAAGCTTACGGCATCTATTTCACGTTCAAAATGTATGGTTATTTTCATTAACCAAATCCGCCAAAAGATTGGTGTTATGTTTGGTAACCCTGAAACAACAACAGGAGGGAATGCACTTAAATTCTATGCATCTGTTCGACTTGATATACGTCGGATTGGGGCTCTTAAAGATAAAGAAGAAATTGTGGGCAACCAAACACGTGTTAAGGTGGTGAAGAACAAAGTTGCGCCTCCGTTTAAAGTGGTTGAATTTGATATTATGTATGGACAAGGAATTTCACGAACGGGTGAAATTATTGACCTTGGTGTTAAGGCAGAGATTATTGAGAAGTCAGGTGCTTGGTATTCTTGGAATGGCAAGCAACTGGGGCAAGGGAAAGAGTCTGCGCGCAAACATTTAATTGAGAATCCAGATGTCAGAGAAGGCCTAGAGAAGGCTATTTTTGAAAAACAGGGTCTTATAGCAAAAGCGATAGAGGATGGCCCTGTGGAGTGTGCTGAGTAAAGATGTCTATGACCCCTTATGCGCTGGCCATTGAGACGTCAGGTGACTGGTGTTCGGTGGCGGTTGGCGCAGAGGGAGCGCTTTTAAAAGAAGCGTCTCTATATATGCCTTATGGGCAAGCCGCCCATATTCTTAAGCTGGTTGAAGAGGTTGCGGTCGCATTTAATGGGGACTGGTCTCAAGTTGCCAAAATTATTGTTAACCGGGGGCCAGGGTCGTTTACTGGCATTCGTGTGGGACTTTCTGTTGCGCAAGGGTTTGCCTATGCGGGAAAAATACCATTGATTGGGGTAACAGGGTTTCAAATTTATCGCGCTTTATTTGATCAAAAACAAGATCTATGTGTTGTGTTGGATTCTAGAAGAGATGACCATTTTGTTGCGTGTTTTGAAAAAAATCAGTGGATAGAAACAGGCCATTCTATTATGTGCTGGGAAGAGGTGCAAAATAAAAAGAGAGGCGCTGTCTTAACGAATGTGAGTGTTTTGAAAGATAGTGATGTTGTGTACAAACCATTATCGGCCGAAATGCTTTTGCAGGCGTATACAGTGCTTGCTGATCGTGCGTGTGAATTTTCTGATGAACCCTTCTATTTAAAGTCGCCTGATATACATGACGNNGGTCTATCGAGAACTGCCCTTGGCGTCATGATGCATTAAAAAATTTCCTGGATTTAGAAACTTCTTTTGCCTGGGGAGTTTTTGTAAATAATACATTAAAATCGTTTATTCTTTTTCAGATTTTTGAGGATGAGGCTGAGGTGATCTTGCTTGTCACAGACCCGCTTTATCGAAAAAAAGGGTTTGCAACAAAATTATTACAAGGCGTGCTATTAACTACTGAGTTTATAAAAGTTAGGAAAATATTTTTAGAGGTTTCTAAACAAAACAGAACGGCCTTCGAGTTTTACCAAAAAAATGGTTTTTTTATTATAGGACAAAGAAAAAATTACTATGTCTCGCAGAATAATGTGGATGCTTTTGTTTTGATGCGTACGCTATAGAGATGAAAATCATGATTTGTCGGATTGATTATGGTTTGATTTTTATTTTTAAAAGCTGTATAGAAATACCTATAAAAAATAAAAGTACTACGATGTACTTGAATAAAAGAGGTATAAAATGAATGAAAAAAGTAGCTTAGACCATATTTTGTCTTTAACAACAAATATTGTGTCTGCCCACGTGTCAAATAACGCAGTTTCTACATCTGACATTCCTGACTTGATCCAGCAGGTATATGGCACNNAAAGTTCAGAACTTGTTGCCAGCAGTACCTGTTAAAAAGTCAATAACTCCAGACTATATCATCTGTCTCGAAGACGGTAAGAAGCTAAAAATGCTTAAGCGTCACCTTAAGGCAGTGTATGGCATGTCTTTACAAGAATATCGTTCTCGCTGGGGATTGCCTGCAGATTATCCATCTGTTGCACCAAATTATGCGAAGAAGCGCAGTAATTTGGCTAAAACAATTGGTCTTGGAAGTCGTAAGCGTAAAAAACTTGCAGCGGTGCCAGCTGAATAGTCTGTGATTGCCTTTTTAGGTGTAATCGGTTTTTTCTTTTAAATTATAAGGGAATAAATAAAAAAGCTTTGACAAAAAGATCTTTGGCTTTTAGTTATTGCTCTTCTAAAACAAATTGAGGAGTAAATATGCAACGCACACTTTCCATCATTAAGCCTGATGCTACACGTAGAAATCTAACCGGTGCCATCAATAGCTGTTTTGAGAAAAATGGTTTACGTATTGTAGCGCAAAAAAGAATTCGTTTAACAAAGGCGCAGGCTGAGAAATTTTATGAAGTGCACAAGGATCGCCCTTTTTACGACGAACTATGCTCTTTCATGTGCTCTGGCCCCATTGTTGTTCAGGTTTTTGAAGCAGAAGATGCAATTAAAAGAAACAGAGATGTGATGGGTGCAACCAATCCTGCAGAAGCTGCCGAAGGCACGATTCGTAAAATGTTTGCAGAATCTTTCACAGGAAATTCTGTGCATGGATCTGACTCTTTAGAAAACGCTAAGAAAGAAATTGCTTTCTTCTTTTCTGAAGACGAAATTGTTGGATAACCTTCTTTAATTTTCTTTGTAAAAAACTGTCATAATTTTTAAAGGAATGTTTCTGGAAATAAGAAAGTAATTCCCTTATTCTGACAAAATGAAGAGCAAACCTTTTTTCCCCGTTGTGCTATCCGCAGGACGGGGAAGTCGTATGAAAAGCGAATTACCTAAAACCCTCCATACATTGGGGGGGCTTCCTCTTATTAACCATCTTTATCTGATGCTTAAAGATGCGGGCGGCCATGAGCCATGCCTTGTAACAGCCCCTTCCATGCATGAGGTGCGCGATCAATCTATGTTTCAAGTGCACGCTATACAAGACAAACCTTTAGGAACAGGAAATGCGGTGTTGTCTGCAGAAAAGGAAATTAAAGCCTCTAAATCTGACGTCTTGATTTTGTGTGGGGATACTCCATTGATACAACCTGAAACAATTCAAGCCGCACTATCTGCCCTGGAAGAACATGATGTTGTCATTTTAGGGATGCGCGTGACCGAAGAAAACACCTATGGGCGTATTTTCTTGGATGATGCAGGATGTGTTGAAAAAATTGTAGAAGCAGTTGATTGCGCAGCCCATGGCACAACCACAGACTTGTGTAATTCGGGTATTGTTGTTATGAAGCACCAGTATGTTTTGCCCCTTTTAAAAATGATCGAGAAAGACGCAAAGTCAGGAGAATATTATTTGACGGATATTGTGCAGCACGCCCGAGAAAAAAGCCTTCGCATTGGTTTGCTGGAAGTGGATCATGAGGAACTTTTAGGCGTAAATACCCAGCATGATTTAGCCTGTGCTGAGTATATTTTTCAAACCCATATGCGTCATAAATTTCTTGAATCGGGGGTTACCATGGTTGACCCGGAAAGTGTTTACTTTAGCTACGATACGAAGGTGGCGCCTGGTGTTCATATTGAACCCCATGTTTTCTTTGNNTGGATTAGGGGTTTCTATAGCAGCAGGTGCAAGGGTGCGCGCTTTTTCCCATTTAGAGGGGGCTAAGGTCGAAGATAATGCGTCTGTGGGGCCTTTTGCGCGTCTACGCCCTGGCACACATGTGGGCGAAGGTGCCCGCATTGGTAACTTTGTTGAAGTTAAAAAATCAGACATTAAAGCGAAGGCAAAGATTTCCCATTTAAGTTATGTAGGAGATGCAGAAGTTGGGCAGGGTGCTAATATTGGTGCGGGTACGATCACATGCAATTATGATGGAAAAAGCAAGCATAAGACAACAATTGGAGAAGGGGCATTCATTGGGTCGAATACAGCCCTTGTCGCACCTGTAACAGTTGGAGCTGGTGCAATGATAGGGGCAGGCAGCACCATTACTGAAGATGTTGCGTCAGGTGACTTGTCTTTGACTCGTGCTCCGCAGAAAACCATAAAAAAATGGGCTTCTAAATTTTTATCTTCTAAGAAAAATAAGGAATAAATTATGTGCGGTATTATTGGTATTATATCAAACCAAGATACGGTTTCGCGTTTGTTATCGGGACTTAAGTCTCTTGAGTACCGTGGTTATGATTCTGCAGGTATTGCTGTTATCAATGGTCGTTACATACACTTGCGACGTACTGTGGGAAAAATTGATGCATTGGTCAACATGGTTGGAGCACAACCTCTTTCGGGATCTGTCGGTATTGGGCACAGCAGGTGGGCTACGCATGGGGGTTCGACCGAGAAAAACGCGCATCCCCATATCACAGATCAGGTTGCGATTGTGCACAATGGGATTATCGAGAATCACCGAGACATCCGCCTTGACCTTGAAAAGAAAGGTGTATCTTTTTCATCAGAGACTGATTCTGAAGTAATTGTACATCTGGTGACAGGGTATTTAAATCAGGGACTTGATCCCGAACAGGCCGCTTTTAATGCGTTTAAGCAACTTGAGGGGGCCTATGCTGTTGCCATTATTTTCAGAGACTTTGACGATTTAATGATTTGTAGCCGGAAAGGAAGCCCCTTAACCCTTGGCCTGGGCGATGGTGAAATGTTTATCGGGTCTGATGCGCTTTCATTGTCTCCTTTTACGCATGATTTAGTGTACTTGGAAGAAGGGGATATCGCGGTTCTTAAGCGTGATTCTTATAAAATTTATGACCAAGATAAAGTTTTGGTTGAGCGCCCTGTAACAAAATCCCGGATAAATGGGGGAGAGGTTTCAAAAGGCCAATATCCGCACTTTATGCTGAAAGAAATTTATGACCAGCCGGATGTTGTTCGGCGCATTATTCAGAAATATGTCAAAGGTGGCGTGCCTTGTTTAGGGCTAGATATTGATTGGGCATCTGTTGACCAAGTTACCTTTGTTGCGTGTGGGACGTCGTTTTACGCAGCACAAATTGCACAGAATTGGTTTGAGGGTGTGGGGAAAATGAGTACCCGTGTTGAGGTGGCGTCAGAATTTAGATATCGACAACCACCTCTTTCCAATAAAGGTGTGACAATTGTTATTTCTCAATCAGGAGAAACAGCGGACACACTGGCTGCATTGCGTTATGCAAAGTCTGAAGGTCAAACAGTGATTGCTTTGGTTAATGTCGTCGAAAGCACCATTGCAAGAGAATCTGATTATGTTGTGCCTATTGCTGCCGGCCCTGAAATTGGGGTGGCGTCAACAAAGGCTTTTACAGCGCAACTTCTCATCTTGATTTTTATTTGCTTTGACATACTTCGAGGCAAAAAGAAGGATTCCCCTAATTTTGCACATATTTTGAAAGCATTGAAGGCCCTACCTTTGGCGTTTGAGAAACTTTTGTTAGATAGGAGTATTTTTCAGGAAATAAGTCAAAAATTGACTGGCAATAAAAGTATTATTTATTTGGGTCGTGGGGCGATGTTTGGCGTGGCTTTGGAAGGTGCTTTAAAGCTTAAAGAGTTAAGTTATCTGCATGCAGAGGGCGCTCCGAGTGGAGAATTAAAACATGGCCCTATTGCCTTGGTAGATGAATATACGCCCATTATTTATTTGATGCCTGATGATGCGTTGGTGGAAAAAAACAAATCGAACCTAGAAGAGGTGATGGCACGAAAGGGGCAAGTTTATTTAATTGGAGGGGCATCTGCTTCTATTTATCGTGATAAAGTTGTCAATTTCTTTGAAATGCCAAATTTGGATGAGTTTTGCGCGCCCCTTCTTTATACGTTGCCCATGCAGTTGATTGCCTATGAAACAGCACTTTTAGAGGGCAGTGATGTGGATCAACCTAGAAATCTTGCNNTAAAACGAACGCTTTTTGTTTCTTGTTTATTTGCCTTTTCTTTTTGTCTTTCTGTGCCGATTGACGCGCTTCTTGTTGCGTATGATACGGGAGACAGTAATATTATTCGTCAGGTTGCGGATCAAATGGGAAGAGAGGGAAAATCTTACAACATTGTTGGATTTGGTTGCGCAAAAAATATATTTAAGTCACATCCTAAGTTTCAAGGAATAGTGGATGGAAGTGTGAGCGATCGCTCAGTTCTTTTATCTCAAAAAACGATCCAGCATTTGAAGAAAGCTTTCTATCCTAAGGCTGTTTTTTCTGGCATGGCATCTACGGGCCAGGCACAGATATTAAATGCTTTTTCTGGTATTCGTACATATGCCATGTATGACAACTTTGATTCGCCACAAAACAAAGATTTTATTAAACCTTTTATGAAAACCATAGAGCCTATTACGGCTTATATGGTACCGGCGGCATTTATTGTGAATGATTTTAAGAAAATCACTTCACACGACGCCCGTATTTTTGTTGTGGGGCAGCCTGCATTAGAAGAGTGGGCATCTGTTTTTAAAAGGTTTAATCGAGAGAAGCTGTCTAAAAGATTAGGTGTAAGAAAAAATGAAAAAGTTATTGTCTTTGCGGGGGGAATGGACACAACCTATGCCGTTTACTTTGAGCTATTTATCTGTGCNNTGACGTATCACCCTAAATCAACGGGGGAAGTTGAGCGTGAGATTGTGCGCAAGCATGGGGTGCAAAATGTAGTTGTATCTAATGATGTAAAAACGAATCATTTAGCAACTATTGCAGATGTGCTTGTATGTCATAAGTCGTCTGTTTGTCAGCAAGCATTTTCTGTAGGGGTGAGATGTGCATATGTGGCGGGCAATGACTACACAAACTTTCTGATCGAAAGCAATCTTGTGCCCCGATTTGAGAGTGTTAATTCTTTATTGGCTTTTCTAAACACAAAAGAAAATCAATCGTTAGATCAGAGATTGAGGGTGCAAAGAGCGCAATTGCAGGAAAAGGGTGTGCCGTCAAATGCAAGCGCGCATATCATTAATATATTGTTAGGTAAGGAATCTTTTTCAAGCCAAACAAAAAGTCTGATACTTTAACAATATCAGACTTTAATTTACTAACAAAAACTTAGATTAACCTTGGCGTGCCTTAAAGCGGGGATTCACCTTGTTAATGACGTATATACGCCCTTTTCTGCGCACAACGCGACAGTTTTTATCACGGGTTTTCAAAGTTTTTAGAGAGCTTGCAACTTTCATTTCACTGCCTTAAAAAAAATTCAATGCATATTAATTAACAATCTGCCTTGTTTTTGTCAAGTGTATGCGGTGTTTTTATCGGAAAATTTCTTATTCTTTTGTTGCGGAAATCATGATTAATTCGCCTGCAAACATACCCTTAAATGTTTTGCTTTCAATTTGGTCAATATAAAGCTGATTCATTTTTTGTGAAATCTGATTTAGTTTTTCAAATTTTTTCTCATTATCAGACACGGTCATAAAAAACCTTTTTGTATCTTCAGGGGAGAAACCATAAAAACACCCAGTTTTTACGAGAGATAGAATAAATTGAACAGCAGCCTTTTGGTCAGGCGCGTCATAAGGGGGCGCGATAAAAAATGCTTTATCGCTTCTGTAGGCTTGGATGTTTTTACAATGAAGTTTGTCTAAGATTGCTGGCAAGAAAGACGATATGTTTCGAAAGCCCTCTTTCGATCNNTCGATCGTCTTTTTCCTTCTTCTACGGTTAAGTATAACTCAAAATAATCTGCCTCTTCTTGGAGAGATAGTTCCATTTGCGCGGTATTAGACCTTACGACATGTACGTAGTTATTGGCTTCATTCATCATCAGTACGCCGCCCCTTTTCAGGACACGTAGCATTTCTTTGATGGCTTCTTTTGGTTGGTCAAGGTGCATAAGCAGTGTTTGACAGGTAACAAAATCAAAGTGCCCATCGGGATAGGGAAGTTTATAAGCACTGCCCTGTTGAAAATAAAATTTCTGAGTGGATTGTTTCTTTGAAAAGTGCTGTTTTGCTTTGTCGACCCATTTTTGGTGAAGGTCGATCCCATGAATTTCTGCATCTTTGTGAAGGTAGGGCGAAAATTTTTCTGTCCAGTGCCCAATACCGCACCCCACATCTAGGGCGCGCTTTACATCTTTAACCTGATGTCTTTTTTCAAAAATTAAAGAAAGGAAGTCATCATTCCACCAATAAGAACGCACATCGACTTCTAAAAAATGAGCATAATCTGTTTGTTGGGCAGGATTGGTGAGTGTTTNNGTGTTTCTTTATGAGCCATGGCATTCTCGAGAAGAAGAATGGTTAAAAGTAGTTTAAAAAACATTTGAACTATCCTACGCAGATCGTGTAGGTGAATCTATATTTTTATAGAAGAATTTTTGCTTTTCAGGTACGATTTTACTAAAAGGTCAGAAAAAACAAATGAAAATAAAAAACTTTTTTCTTTTTCTCTTATTATTTGCAGCAACCGGCTGTGAAGAAGTGGGGCAAAAAATTCCCCAGAAAAATGAATTTGCACCTTATAAACAGGATCCTGTAATTGCTTATTGCGGTAGAGATTGTGGGCGCTGCCATAATCGCGAAGGAGAGTGTTTGCGCCTTCTGAGAGAAAATTTAACAAATCTGTGTGACCCCAAGCATCAAAACTGTTATGAATTGTGGGTGGAATATGCGCGACGCTGCCACAAATATTGCACTGGATAATTAGTAAATGAATAAATGGATCAAACAGCTTCAACAAGCTGAGACGGGCACTATTTTAGTGACCGGCGCAGCAGGTTTTATTGGATTTCACACAGCAAAAGCTTTGCTTGAGTTAGGGAAAAAAGTTTTAGGGCTTGACTCGCTGTCAGATTATTATGACGTTAACCTTAAAAAAGCACGTGTGCGTTATTTAGAAGAGCGCTATCCGGAAAACTTCACTTTTGTAAAGGCTGAAGTACAAGATCGGGCGGCCATTGCAAAAATGTGGCAAGAGGCACAGCCTAGAATTACCCATGTAGTGCACTTGGCCGCACAAGCAGGAGTGCGTTATTCGCTCGAGAACCCCTATAGCTATGTGGATACTAATGTTATGGGGAATGTGGTTTTGCTTGAAATGGCCAGACATTATGGCCCTGTTGAAAATTTTATCTATGCCAGCACATCTTCAGTGTATGGCGCCAATGAGAAAATGCCTTTTTCAGAAGAAGACACAACAGATCGTCCGATGGCGTT
Source organism: Holosporaceae bacterium UBA5542 (assembly GCA_002426825.1). Lineage (GTDB taxonomy): Bacteria > Pseudomonadota > Alphaproteobacteria > UBA7879 > UBA5542 > UBA5542. Next base: position 489 of record DINK01000037.1, on the reverse strand, counting down.
ATATGCTGCAACTAAAAAGTGTGACGAGCTGATGGCAGAGTCTTATAGCCATCTTTTCAGAATACCAACGATTGGACTTAGGTTTTTTAGTGTTTATGGCCCTTGGGGCCGCCCTGATATGGCCCTTTATATTTTTACAAAAAATATTTTGGAAGGAAAGCCCATCACTGTTTTTAACCATGGTGAGATGCAGCGGGATTTTACCTATATTGATGATATTGTAGAAGGTGTTGTAGCGGCTTTGGCTTGTCCTGTGAAAGATGATGGACAGAGTGCACCACACCGTATTTATAACCTGGGTAATAGCAACCAGGAAGTTTTGGCAGACTATATTAAGCTTATTGAAAAGTACGCAGGGCGCAAAGCAGAAATAGACTATGTTGGTATGCAGCCAGGAGATATTCCTGCGTCGCTTTCTGATATTACGCGCGCACGGAAAGAATTAGATTTTTCACCAAAAGTACGCATTGAAGAAGGTGTTCGAAACTT